>DASZJN010000047.1:0-6175 GCA_035948045.1 Acidimicrobiales bacterium
GTCGCCGGCCGTCCCCCAGATGAGCGTTCCACGTCGGTCAGCTGCTTGCCGGGCCGCAAACGCATACGGCGACAATCGCATTGCAATGATCGGGTGACGCGGCGGCGACCGGCTCCAGGGAGCCGGTCGCAGTCACGGGCCGCCGTCCGGGGGCCGGTCCCGCTCGAACCGCCTGAGGTCCTCAGCCCCTGTAGTCGCTGACCGGCCGGGCGTCCACCAACGGGCTGAACGCGTTGGGCACCGGGTACTGGCCCAGCACGAAGTTGAGGATCGCCGCATGCTGCATCTCGACCGGTTGGATGCTGGCCGCCACCTTCACCGATGAGGCGGCCGTCACCGCACCGATTGCCGACTGGTAGGTGGCGGCCGCCACGTCCTCGAGCATCAGGGCCAGTTTGGCGGCGCCCGTGACATTGGTCACCTTCTTGAAGGCGGCGGTGACGACCGGGATGAGGACGGGATCGGGGGTGGTGATGGCCGAATGCCCAGCTGCCGTGATGGCCGAGTTCCATGCTTGGGCGTGCTGGGCGTGCTGGTCCTTGACGGTGGTGGCAAATGTTGCCACTGCGGGTGGAACCGCGCCCAGTTTGCCGGCACCGGCAGCGGTGAGGACGTCGGCGTAGGCGGCCACAGCCAGGTTCTCCAAGCTGGCGGCCACCGCGGCCACGGCCAGGTCGCCGGTCAGCTTGGTCGTGGCGGAGCCGGACGACCCGCTGCCGCTGGTGGTCGTTGTCGAGTTGGATGAGCCGGACGAGCACGCCGCCAGCACGGCTCCACCAGCCAGGGCCCCGGCACCGATGAGGAACCCTCTGCGGCTGGTCCGGGATCGCTCGGTCCACTCGTTGATAGCCCGGTCCATGGCGGGCACGCCGACGTCATGGTGAATCTGCTCGAGGTCCCGGGTCATCACGGTGAGCTCATGCTCGGAGATGGCCATCACCTCTGGGCTGCGGTTGCGACGCCTCATGAGAGTGCTCCTTCTGTGGCAGGGCGGGCCTGGTCGGTGGGGAAGAACGCCTGGGGGAAGCCCACCGATCCGGCGGCCGCAGGCAGGTTGGCGACGTTGCCGGCTGCCAATGTGATGAGTTGGGGTGCGTTGGCGTTCAGCAGCGCCTGCACGGCCAGGAGGACGGATGCGTGCTGCGCCTCGACCCCCATGATGGAGGCGGTGAGCTTCTTGGCGTTGGCGTCGGAGAGGGCAGCGACGTCGGCCACGTATGTCTCGGCCGCGCCCTGTTCGAGCTCCAGGGCCAGGGCCACCACGGGACCCGGAGACGTCAACCCGGGCACCGCGTCTTGGACCACCTTGGCCAACACGGGATCCGGATTGGTCTGGGTCTTGCCACCGAGTCCGGTGATGGCCCCGTTGAACGCATCGAGGTGCTGCTGATGCTGCTGCATGGTGGTGGTGGCGAACGCCTTGACCACACCATTGGCCGATGCCCCCCCGATGAACGGGAGGGTCAGCGCCGTCTTGTAGGTGGCGACCGCGAGTGTCTCGATGGACGCCGCCGTCTGGAGGATCTGCACGTCGGTCGCTGAGGCTGCGAAAGCCGGTGACGAGAAGACCGCTTGTAGGGCACTGCCGATACCGGCCGCGGCGAGGATGCCCCCCCCGAACGCCGCCCCAGTGATCAGCCGGGACCGCCGAGCGGCCACGTCGCGCGACTCCTCGGGGTCGGCCGCTCCACGGGCCCGGGCGTCGGAGCCGGTCTCGACGATCTCGTCGAGCGACTCCTTGGTGACCACCATGGCGTCGTAATGGATGTCTTGCGACTCCTCGATGAGCGAAACCATGGCCCGTGGGTCGATGTTGGCGGCACCTCCCTCGGGCACCGAGCGGCCGTTCTTGAGCCTTCCTCTCATGGTCTTCCTTTCTGTAGGTGGTGATTGTCGGCGGAACAAGGCGATCGCCGAGCCCGGTCGGGCGTCGCGGTCTATATCAACGCAGGCAGTGGTGGTGCCGCGGTCAGCCCGAGACGACCAACGTCCCGCTCATGTACTGGTGGATCGAGCAGAAGTACGAGTACGTTCCGGGGCTCTTCGGAGCAGTGAATGTCTGCGATTGACCGGCGGCGATGTCGCCGGTGGCGAATCCGCCCGTCTTCCCGGTGAGGGTGTGGGCGACCTGGTCGCTATTGGTCACCGTGACCCTCGTACCCGCAGTCACCGTGAGCGTGCCGGGTGAAAAGGCGAAGTTCTTGATCGTGATGGAGTGCGATCCGCCCGTGGTGCCGCCGGCGGATCCGCTGGAGGACGAGGGGGTGCTGCCCGACGAGCAAGCGGCCACAGCGAGCGCAACTCCGAGCACCACAACCGCAGCGGTTCTGCGTGAGTGGAGATGTCGTCTTCCGCTAGAGGTGCCGGTGATGCAGGTCGGGTGGGCTGTGGATGTCATTGCCAGGTATTCGGAGGAGGACCCAACCCGGATGTACCGGAACCGGACAGCACGGTGGCGCCGGCGTGGCGACCTAGATTGGGGTCATCCACATGGGCGACGGTGTCGAAGACAGTGTTGTGATCGATGTCGATCAGGCCAGCGACGCCAACTTGGTGGTCGCGGTGGGCCGTTGGCATCAGCCCGCCCTGGCCGAGGTCTACCGACGTCACGGGGGTGCCGTGCACGCCCTGTCGCGGCGGATTCTGCAGAGCGACCCGGCGGCTGAGGAGATCACCCAAGAGGTCTTCCTCGATCTCTGGAAGCACCCGGAGAAGTTCGACGCCCAACGGGGGACGCTCCGTTCCTTCCTGCTGGCGCGCACCCACGGGAAGTCAGTCGACTTCGTGCGGTCCGAGGTGGCACGGCGCCGGCGGGAGGAGCGCACGTCCTACGAAACGGCCACCGCCGGCTACGACATCGACCACGAAGTGTGGGACATGGCCATTGCCGACCAGGTGAAGGAGGCTCTGGCCGATCTCCCGGTCGAGCTGCGCCAGCCGATCGAGCTGGCGTACTTCGGCGGTCACACCTATCGGGTGGTGGCGGAAATGCTCAACCAGCCGGAAGGTACCATCAAGAGTCGGATCAGGTCTGGACTGGGTCGTCTCCGGGTGAATCTGGCGGAGCGAGGCGTGCAGCCGGCGGGAGCAGATTTGTGAACGCGTCGATACCTGAACCCAGCCATGACGAGATCCAGGATCTCCTCGGCGCCTACGCGCTGGACGCCGTCGATCCGGAGACGGCGGCGGTGGTCGAGCACCATCTCGAGGGCTGCCTCCGGTGTTCCACCGAGGTTGCCCAGCACCACGAGGTTGCCGGCCTGTTGGCCAACTCCGGCGGGGCCTCGCCGGCGACGCTGTGGGACGGCATCGCCAGTCAGCTCGACGGGTCGACACCACCGTCGTGGGAACGGCTGTCGGCCCGCCTCGAGACGGGTGCCGATCGGACCGACGACCAGATGGGCGGACGGGAATCCGCCGCCGCTGGTGCTGGCCCGGCCGACGGAGGGGCGGACGATGCAGCGAATGTGATCCCCTTCACCCCTGACCGTCGGAGGGGACGTTGGGTGGCGTGGACTGCCAGTGCCGTGGCCGGGGCTGCGGCCGTCGTGGCCGTGCTGCTCGGGGTCCAGGTGCACCATCTGGATCGCCAGGTTGCGGCCTTGCAAGCTCCGCTGTCCGGCGCAGAGCAGGCTGCCCTCAATGCGCCGTCGACCAGGCTGGTCCATTTGACCGCCCACCCGTCGACGGGCAACCCGGTCGACGTCATGGTGGTCCTGACCAAGTCGGGCACCGGATTCGTCCAGGCCGGGCAGCTGTCGCGACTGCCGATCGACCAGACCTATCAGCTCTGGGGCGTGGTCGGTGACAAGACCATCTCACTGGGACTGCTGGGGGCGCGCCCGACCGTCGTCGCCTTCAGCGTGGCCGGTGGCGCGGCGGTCAGCGCCTTTGCCATCACCGCCGAGCATTCCGGTGGCGTGGTGCAGAGCAGCAACCAGCCGGTCGTGGCCGGCCCGGTCAGCGCCTGATCGCCATCCCTCCGGGCTGGCCGCTCGATCGGCCTCTTCGCTGTCGCTGACCAATAGGCAGTCAGATCCGGTGGACCTGGCGGAGCCCGGCCCAGGCGAAGTCGGCCAGACGAGCGGCCAGTTGGGCCCCGTCCTCCGGATCCACGGCCTGGCGGGCCCGCCCTCCGTCGGCGGCCCCGTCAGCAGGCGCACCCTGGTCTCGCCGGGCATCCAGCCAGTGGCGACTGGCCCCCTCCGCCATGCCCACCACCGCGTGGGCCAGGAGCAGCCGGTGGGCCGGGTCGAGACCGGCGTCGATGAGCGGATCGATGGCCTGGGCGATGGTCTCTTCGACCCTGCGCAGGGCCGCGCCCAGTTCGGGGTCGTCGGGCGCATCCCGTCCGTACAGGAGCCGAAAGGCCCGCTCGTTGGCCACCATCATCTCGAAGTAGGCGGCGAAGCCGAGCTCGACCTGCTGACGGGGGCCCTCGGCGTTGGCAGTGGCCTTTACGATCCCTGTCACCAGCTCTTTCGAGAACACGTCCATGAGCTCGAGGTACAGCGCCCGCTTGGACTCGAAATGCTGATACACGAGCGGCTTGGTCACCCCGGCGGCCTCGG
The DNA here is from genome assembly GCA_035948045.1 of Acidimicrobiales bacterium. Classification (GTDB taxonomy): domain Bacteria; phylum Actinomycetota; class Acidimicrobiia; order Acidimicrobiales; family RAAP-2; genus Bog-756. Next base: position 4,572 of record DASZJN010000047.1, read on the forward strand.
CGATGTCGTCCATGGTGGTGGAGGCGTAGCCGTGCTCGGCGAACAGGGACAGGGCCACCTCGAACAGCTGGCGTCGCCGCGCATCTGCGGTGAGCCGCCGACCCGCCGGGACCGCAGCGCCACCACCGGACGGGCTCCCATCGCCGGGCTCCGTGGCTGGTCCACCGTTCATGGCGGTCATGGTACTCGGGGGCCCGGAACGGTCCGCCGGGAGAAGCGAGCCTCCGCCTGGGCGGGGCCCTACAGCTCGGGCAGCACCGAGGTGATCCTCTCGGGCAGGTCATCGAGGGAGAAGTGGGCGGAGGCCACCGCCACGTTGCGGTCGAGCAGACCGGGATCCGGTGCGTCCAGCCACGCTCCGAGCCGGTCCATCTCGGCCAGGGAGAACCACTCGAAACCGAAGGCCGCCAGTTCGTCGGCCACGGGGTAGGGCCCGATGGCCAGAGGGCGGCGATGGACCACCGATTCGATGGACGGGTTGCCGAACCCCTCCCAGGTCGACGGGAGGGCGACGACGTCGCAGGCTCGGTAGGCGGCGTGGATCTCGACGTCGGGCGCCCCCCCGGGGGTGCCGAGGATGACGGGACAGCCAGCGCCACCCACCAGCTCCGCCAGCTGAGGCCCGAAGCCGTCCTCGGCCGGCCCCAGGAGCCAGAACGTGGCGCCCAACTCGGTCGCCACCCGTATGCCGCCCCCGACGTTCTTTCGGGGGATGGCCCGGGTCGGCTGCAGCACGAGGCGTTGGCCGTCGGCGATTCCGAGCGCAGCGCGAGCCTGCCTTCGGAGGTCGTCGTCCTCGCCCCGACCCGTCGTCGCACCCGCGCCGGCCGGGCCGAGGGCGAAGGAGTTGTAGACGGTGGTGGCAACGATGCCCCGATCGGCCAGCTGGCGTCGACTCAGCTCATTGATGGTGACCTGACTCCACCGACCGTCGACCGGTGGGGGCGGGTGACCGGCGAACCGGGACCGCTGCCACGGAAGATCGTGGTGGTGAAGGATGGCGGCCCGGCCGGCCAACACCCCGGCCACCGCCTCGGCGGCGCCGGGATTGAGGGGAAGGGAGCAGACATTCTCCACCACCACGAGGTCGGCGTCGTCGAGGACGGCGACGAGCTCCGATCGGGTCGGCGGCTCCGCGGCCCCGATGGCCAGCCCGGGGAGCACCCGGTCGACGGGACCGTCGCCGGCCACGGTGAGCGTCGAGAACCCGAGCGCGGTGAGCGCCGCCTGCCACTTGGCCGCTTCGACGGCCACGCCGTCGGAGCCTCCGAGGCGGAAGGAGAGCAGGGCTGCAGTGGGAATGGCGTCACCGTAGCGGCGCCGATGCTCGAGCCACCCCGTCCGGGTACCCGCCGCCACGCCTGCCACCGCCGGTCGCGAGCGGACAACGTCAGCGCGGGCGGGCTACCGTCATCCCGTGCCTGACCACCCCGAGCATGCTTCGCCGCCGGAGGGATCCGTCCCTCCCGTTGCCGATCTCCTGGCCGAGCGCCGAGGCGGCGTGCTGACCCTGACCATCAACCGACCGGAGCGCCGCAACGCCATGACCTGGGCGGTGATCGGCGGGCTGCGGGAGCACGTGGCCGCGGCCAAGGTCGATCCCG
>DASZJN010000048.1:0-5285 GCA_035948045.1 Acidimicrobiales bacterium
CCGACCGAGGTGTTCGAGGGTCAGCTTGAACCCGCCGAGGAAGTTCTGCCGTTGGCGCGGCGGCTCGGGGACAGCCATCAGCTGCCACCTCCTTCGGTTGACGGGGAGACCGGTCGCTCGGACCCGGCGGCCGTGGCATCAGATGGCGACATGGCGGACGGTCGAGTGCCGGACGGTGAACTGGCAGGCAGCGAGGTGGTGGCCTCCGGCGGCCGGGTCCACAACCGGACACCGACCGCAGGCACGATGGCCCTGGTCTCCTCACGTTCGGCGCCGATGGACAGCGAGCGGGTGATCACCACCGCGGCGGCGATCACCGCCGCCGCCATGCCGAGGCCCCACCATCCGTCGACCACGAAGCCGGCCACGATGAGCAGCCACCCGAGCGACAGGGGGATGAGCTTCTTCCACCCCAGGTCCATGAGCTGGTCGTACCGCAGCCGGGGCAGGGCGGCGCGCAACCAGACGAACACGAAGAGGAAGACGATGGTCTTGCCGAGGAACCACAGGATGGGCCACAGCCACTGGAGGTGGGCCACGTGGGGAACCGGACCGTCGGGACCGCCGAAGAACAGGGTGACCGTGATGGCCGACATGGTGATGGTGTTCATGAATTCGGCCAGGAAGAACAGGGCGAACCGGATCGAGGAGTACTCGGTGACGAAGCCCCCGACCAGCTCGGAGTCCGCCTCCACCAGGTCGAACGGGGGCCGGTTGGTCTCCGCCACGATGGCGATGAAGAAGATGACGAAGGGGACCACGGCCAGCCGGATGGCGTTCCACTGCCACAGGTGGCCGGCCTGGGCATTCACGATGCTCCGGGTGCTCAGCGAGCCCGAGATGAGCACCACCGTGACCACGGTCATGCCCAGGGCGGCCTCGTACGAGATCATCTGGGCCGAGGCCCGCACCGAGCCCAGCAAGGGGTACTTGGAGCCGGACGACCAACCGGCCAGCATGATCCCGTAGACACCGATCGAGGACATGGCCAGCAAGAAGAGGATGCCCATGGGTGGATCGGCCAGCTGGAGCTCGAAGGTGTGGCCGGCCACGGTCACCTCGCCGCCGATGGGCACGATGGCGAAGGCGAGGAACGCCGGGATGATGGTGAGGTACGGCGCCAGCTTGAACACGAACCGGTCCGCCTGGTCGGGAAGCAGGTCCTCCTTGAAGAACAGCTTGATCCCGTCCGCCAGGGTCTGGGCGATGCCGAACGGCCCGGCCCGGTTGGGGCCGATGCGGCTCTGCATGTCCGAGATGACCTTGCGCTCGAACCAGATCATCAGCATCACCGACACCATCAGGGCGGCGAACACCACCAGCACCTTGATGAGCACGATGAGCAGCACCACCCAGCCGGCGCCGTTGCTGTAGAGCGGGTCCCCGGCGGCCAACAGGGGGTGGAGGGCCGACACCAGGGGGCTCACGGCGTCTCCATCCGCAGCTCGACCACCGGGGCCCCGACCTCGATGAGATCGGCGATCGTGCCCTGGTCCAGCGGGACGTTGAAGTCGGCGGCCACCGCCCGGCGCGGCAACGAGGCGTCGGCCACGGCCGTCAGCACCGCCGAGGCGGTGGCCGTGCGGATCCGGACCGTGCCGCCGGCCGGTATCCCCAGTTCGTCGAGATCGAGGGGATGCACTCGCAGCGGCGCCGTGCCGACGAGGCCGGCCAGCGCCGGCACCGCGCTCACCGCCTCACCGAGGTCGTAGAGCGAGCGGGCGGCCACCAGGCGCACCGAGTAGCGGTCGCTCGCCGGGACCGAGGGCACGGCCAGATCGACGCGGCCGGCGAGCACGGCCGGCCGCACCGGGTCGCCCTCGTGGGCGTCGGACCCCGCCCCTGACAGGGCGGCACGGCCTGCGGTCGGGGCCCCGGCCAGCCCGGCTCGCGGGGGTGCCCCCTGGCGTTCCACCGACTCCACGCCCGGGAAGGCGATCGGATCGAGCGGGGCCGCCGGCGTCCCCCGGCTGATCGACACCCCGGTGGTCGGCACCGGGGCCACCACTCCGTCGGCGGCCCCCGGCGAGTCCAGCGCCGCCCGGGTGATGCCCCGGTAGGCCGGCGCCAGCCGCTCCACCTCGTCCCAGACGGCGGCCGCCGATTCGAGCCCCAGGTCGCCGTCGAGATGCACGGCCAGCTCCGAGGCGATCATCCAGTCCGGCCACGACTGCCCGGGGCTCACCAGCTTCTGGCCCAGCCGGCTGATGCGCCCTTCGATGTTGGTGGTGGTCCCGGGCCGCTCGTGAGCCTCGGCGGCGGGGAGCACCACGTCGGCGCGCTCGGTGACGGGCCCCGGCGATGACGCCACCGCCACCACGAAGTCGGCGCCCTCGAAGGCCCGCTCGGCCAGGCGGCGATCCGGAAAATCGGTGAGGGGGTCGGCGCCGAGCACCACCAGCGTGCGCAGGCGGGGGCCGTCCGCCGGCTCGTCCGCCGCCGCCGCCAGCATGGCCGCCGTGTCGCGCCCCCGCTCGGCCGGCACCGAGCCCCAGGCGTGGGTGAACCACTCCCGCCCTGCGTCCAGGGTGACCCGCCCGGGCAGCAGGCCCGGGGCCAGGCCCATGTCGAGGGCCCCGTGGACATTGCCCCTCCGCAGGGCGGACAGGAAGCGGGCGGTGGGCAGGGCGCGGGCCAGCTCCTGGGCGGCCTCGGCCACCAGCACGCCGTCCTCGGCCAGCGAGGGACGGCCGACGATCACGACCACGTTGCCGGCACCGGCCAGTCGGCGAGCGGTGGCCAGGGCATCCGGGTCCGCCGCGGCCGGGGCGACGGCGGCGTCATCGACCACGGCCCGGGCCAGGCCGATGGCCTCGCCGGGGCCGTAGCGGAGGGAGGCCACCGCATAGGGCGTGAGCGCGGTGGCTCGGGGCGAGAGCTCGACCAGCGACAGGCCCCGGTCGACGATGGCCGAACGCAGCCGGAGGAAGAGGATCGGAAGCTCTTCGCGCAGATCGCCGGCGAGGACGATCACCGCGTCGGCCGCAACCGTCTGGTCGATGGTGGCCCGCGGCAGGCCGAGGACCACCTCGGCGGGAAGCCCGTCCCCCATCTGGGCGTCGACCGAATCGGTACCCAGGACCCCCTTGGCCAGCTTGGCCCAGGCGTAGGCCCCTTCGTTGGTCAGGCGCGCCCCTCCCACCACGCCGACGGCCTCGGCGCCACCCTTGGACGTGGCGGCCTTCAGGCCCCGGGCCGCGGCATGGAGGGCCTCGTACCACGAGACCGGCACCAGCGCCCCGTCCTTGCGGACGAGGGGCTCGGTCAGGCGGTCCTCCGCGTTGACGGCCTCGAAGGCGAAACGGCCCTTGTCGCACAGCCATCCGTGGTTGACCGGGTCGGCGTCGATGCCGAGCAGTCGGGTGGCCCGGTTGGACGAGGACTGCACCGCCACCCGGCACCCCACCGCACAGGTTGTGCAGGTCGACTCGACCTGGTCCAAGTCCCACGGGCGGGCGGCGAACCGGTAGGGCACGGCGGTGAGCGCTCCGACCGGGCAGATCTGCACGGTGTTGCCCGAGAAGTACGAGGTGAAGGGGAGCTCGGGGAACGTGTTCACCTCCAGGGCCTCCGCCCGCCCGATGAAGTCGATCTGGGCCTCGCCCGCCACCTCGTCGGCGAAGCGGGTGCACCGGCTGCACTGGATGCAGCGCTCCCGGTCGAGCAGCACCAGCTCGGAGATGGCGATGGGCTTCTCGAAGTGGCGCTTCTCCTCGACGAAGCGCGACTCGCCCGGGCCGTAGGCCAGGGTCTGATCCTGGAGGGGGCACTCGCCGCCCTTGTCGCACACCGGGCAGTCGAGCGGGTGGTTGATGAGCAGGAATTCGAGGACACCGTCCTGGGCCTTCTTGACCTTGTCGGAGTCGGTGACCACCGAGGCTCCCGCCTGGACCTCGATGAAGCAGCTGGGCTGCAGGGAGGCGCCCCGGGGTGAGCTGACCTCGACCAGGCACATCCGGCACACACCCACCGACTTCATCCGGGGGTGGTAGCAGAACCGGGGGATGAAGGTGCCGGCCCGCTCGGCCGCGGCGATGAGCATCTCGCCCTTGCGGGCGGTGACCTCGCGCCCGTCGAGGGTGAAGGTCACCGTCTCGACCGGCGCGACGTCGACACCGGTGGCCACCGACGGTCCGGTGCCCGCAGAAGAGCTGGCGGGGGAAGCCGTCGTCGGCTCACTCATAGGGGCAGCCCTCGTCTTTGATGTGCACGAGGAACTCGTCGCGGAACATCTCGATGGCCGAGGCGATGGACGAGGGGATGGAGGGGCCGAGCACGCAGATGGTGGTCTGCTGGGGAGGCCAGGTCAGGCCGGGGGCGATGTTGTCGCACGCATCGAGGAGGAGTTCGAGGTCCTGCTCGCGGCCGTAGCCCGTCTCGATGCGGGCCATGATGCGCTCGAGCCAACCCGAGCCCTCGCGACAGGGGGTGCACTGCCCGCACGACTCACGGGCGAAGAACTTGGTGATCCGCCACGAGGCCCGCACCGGGCAGGTGTGGTCGTCCATGACCACCACCGATCCCGATCCCAGCATGGAGCCGGCCGAGCCCACCTCGTCCTGGCCCAGGGGAAGGTCGATCTGGTCCGGTCCGAACCACGGTGCCGACACGCCGCCGGGGATGAAGGTCTTCAGCGCCCGGCCGTGGGGGATGCCGCCCCCCAGCACCGGCGCGTGGATGAGGTCGTGGAAGGTGGTCTTGACCATCTCGAGCTCGAACACCCCCGGGTGGTTGACGTGCCCGGCCAGGGCGAACAGGCGGGTGCCGGTGGACCGGCCCTCTCCGAGCGAGGCAAACGCCGCCCCACCGTGGAGCACGATCCACGGGAGGTTGGACATGGTCTCCACGTTGTTGACCACGGTGGGCTCGCCGTAGAGGCCGATGGCGGCGGGGAAGAACGGCGGCTTGATGCGGGGGAACCCGCGCTTGCCTTCCAGCGACTCCAACAGTGCGGTCTCCTCGCCGCAGATGTAGGCACCGGCGCCCGGATGCACGACGATGTCGACCGAAAAACCCGAGCCGAAGATGTCGGCACCCACCGCGCCGTACGTGTAGGCATCGTTGAGGGCGGCCTGCACCCGCTCGAGGCCGAGGGCGAACTCGCCGCGCACGAAGATGAACACCTGGGTGACCTGGAGGGCGAAGGCGGCGATGAGGACGCCCTCGATGAGCTGGTGGGGGTCCCGCTCGATGAGCAGGTGGTCCTTGAAGGTGGCCGGCTCGCTCTCGTCCCCGTTGACAACCAGATAGGTCACCGGGTTCTTGCGCAGCATGGCCCACTTGCG
>DASZJN010000049.1:0-5338 GCA_035948045.1 Acidimicrobiales bacterium
CGTAGAACGGCGCACCGCCGAAGGAGAAGATCCCACCGTCGGAGGCGACAAGCCAGTAGGCCGACACCAGACGAACGGCATTGGGCGCCGGGGCGGCGGCGGTGGCGCGGACGGGGAGTGCCATCGAGCTGAGTACGCAGAGCAGGCACGCCACGGTGGTGATCGCCGCCCACCGGGGACCTCGGGCCCGGCCGCCCGCCGAACGAGACGAGGGTGGGCGCTGAGGACGTGGGAACGGCATGGTGAATAGAGACTCCATTGATCGGATGTGAGGTGGCCCCTGGCAACGGCACGGCACAGCCATTGCTGGCCGGATGCGCGACATGCCCGCACTCCGGAACCAAATGAGTCTTGTTGCTCGGCTGCGTTGGGTCAATGACCCCCTCACGACCGGTCGGCCTGCGGGCGTCGACCTGATCCGTCACCGTGGGCGGCCTGGGGGCGCCTCGCCGGTCGGCTTGGTCAGCCTCGCAGCAACTCGGCGATGCCGAAGGCCAGGTCAAGGGACTGCCTGCCGTTGAGCCGGGGATCGCAGGTCGTCGTGTAGCGCTGGTGCAACTGGCTCTCGAGGATGTCCTCGACGCCGCCGAGGCATTCGGTGACGTCATCGCCGGTCAGTTCCACATGGACCCCTCCGGGCCACGTTCCCACCTCCCGATGGGCCCGGAAGAATCCCTTGAGCTCCCCGATGATGTCGTCGAATCTCCTGGTCTTCCGCCCCCCTTCGGCGGTGAAGGTGTTGCCGTGCATCGGGTCGCACACCCACACCACGGGGTGGCCTTCGTCGCGAACGGCCCGGAGCAAGGGCGGGAGCAACGTGTCGACCGCATCGACCCCGAGCCGTGTGATCAGGGTCAGCCGCCCCTCGGCCCGTTGGGGATTGAGCCGCTCGCACAGGGCGATGACATCGTCGGGGCTCGCGGTCGGCCCGACCTTGCATCCCACTGGATTGTGAATGCCGGCCAGGAACTCGCAGTGGGCCCCGTCCAGCTGGCGTGTTCGCTCGCCGACCCAGAGCATGTGCGCCGAGCAGTCGTACCACTGGTCGGTCAGCGAGTCGCGGCGGGTCAGGGCCTCCTCGTAGTCGAGGATGAGCGCCTCGTGGATGGTCCAGAAGTCGACCTGGTGCAGGGTGTCCTCGGCGGTGAGGTTGATGCCGCACGCGGCCATGAACCGGAGGGCGCTGTCGATCCCCTCGGCGATGTCCTCGAAGCGCTGCCCCTCGGTGGAGGAGGCCACGAACTCCTGGTTCCAGGCGTGGATCTGGCTGAGGTCGGCGAAACCGCCCTTGGTGAAGGCCCGGAGAAGATTGAGGGTGGAAACCGACTGATGGTAGGCGGCCACCAACCGGGTGGGGTCGGGGATCCGGGAGTCGCGGTCGGGCAGGTCGTCGTTGACCATATGACCGCGGAAGGAGTCGAGGACCTGGTCCCCGATCTGCTCCGTGTCGGAACTGCGTGGCTTGGCGAACTGGCCGGCGATGCGACCCAGTTTCACCACCGGAACGCCGGCGCCGTAGGTCAGCACCACCGCCATCTGCAGGATGACCTTCAACTTGTCCCTGATGGCATCGGCGCTGAACTCGGTGAAGGACTCGGCGCAGTCCCCGGCTTGGAGGACGAACGCCCGTCCGTTGACCGCTTCGCTGAGGGCGGCGGTGAGGTGCCGGGCCTCACCCGCGAACACCAGGGGCGGCAGGCCGGTCAGCTGGGCGTGGACGCGCTTGAGCTCGGCCTCGTCCGGCCATACGGGCTGTTGGGCCGCGGGCCTCGACCGCCAGGAGTCAGGGGTCCACGGCTCGGGCTCGGAGGGAGGTGCCACCGCACCAGCGTAAAGCCTCTGGCTCTAGGCTCCGGCCATGTCGACGTTTCGATTCGGAGTCCAGCTGTCCAAGGCAGACTCGGGGGCCGCCTGGCGGGCCACGGCCCGCAAGATCGAGGACCTCGGGTACTCCACCCTGTTCATCCCGGATCACTTCGAGGACCAGTTCGGGCCTCTGGTGGCGCTGACCGTGGCCGCCGAGGCGACCTCGACCCTCCGGGTCGGTTCGCTGGTGTTCGGCAATGACTACCGGCACCCCATGGTGCTGGCCAAGGAGATCGCCACGCTCGACCTGTGCTCGGAGGGGCGGGTGGAGTTCGGGTTGGGTGCGGGCTGGATGACCACCGACTACGAGGAGTCGGGCCTGCCTCTCGATGCCCCCGGCGTGCGCATCGCCCGGATGGCCGAGAGCTTGGCGGTCATGAAGTCCCTCTGGTCCACGGGCAACGCCACCTTCGAGGGCCAGCACTACCACGTCACCGACGCGCTGGGGGCGCCGACGCCCACCCAGCGACCGCATCCGCCCATCATCATCGGAGGCGGCGGAAAGCGGGTGCTCGGCATCGCGGCGCGGGAGGCCGACATCGTGGGAGTCAATCCGAGCCTGACCGCCGGGTATGTCGGGCGCGAGGTCCTCGAGACCACCGCGGCGGCGTACTACCACCAGCGGATCGAGTGGGTCAAAGAGGCCGCGGGCCCGCGCTTCGACCAACTGGAGTTGCAGTGCCTCACCTTCATCGTCCAGATCGTGCCCAACCGAGCGGAGGCCGTCGCCCAGCTGGCCGGGGCCATGTCGGTCCCTTCCGAGCAGATCGAGGGGTCGCCCATCGTCATGATCGGCACCACCGACCAGCTCATCGAGAGCATCCGCCAGCGTCGGGAGCAGTTCGGGTTCTCCTACATCGTGATCCACGAGGCCGAGATGGAAGCGTTCGCGCCGGTGGTGGCCGCCCTCCACGGGACCTAGGGCGTGAGCACGGCGCCCGCCCGGATCGGCATCTTCGGCGGCACGTTCGACCCCATCCACACGGCCCACTTGGAGGTGGCCGAGTCGGTGCGCCAGGCCTTGGGTCTCGACCGCGTGCTCCTGGTGGTGGCCAACCAACCGTGGCAGAAAGAGGACGGACGAACGCTGACCCCGGCCGAGGACCGCTACGCCATGGTGGAGGCCGCGGTAGAGGGACGGCCCGGATTGGAGCCAAGCCGCCTGGAGATCGATCGCGGTGGGCCCTCTTACACCATCGACACCGTCCGCCAGCTGAAGGAGGGCTACCCCGGCGCCGAGCTGATCGTGGTGGTCGGATCGGACGTGGTGCCCGGACTCACCACCTGGCGGGAGGAGCCGGCACTGCGTGACGAGGTCACCCTGGCCGTGGTGGGCAGGCCGGGCGTCCCCCCGGTGGTGCCTCCACCGGGGTGGCGGGCCGTCAATGTGCCCGTGGCGCCCTTCGACGTCTCGAGCACCGAATTGCGGAGGCGGCTCGAGGCGGGTGGTGCGGTCCAGGGGCTCGTGCCCGAGGCGGTGGTCCGTTGCATCCGCCAGCGAGGTCTGTACGCTACGGGAAGATGACGGTCCGGACGACGCGCACAGGATCAGGCTCGACCCCTCGGTCCACCCGCCCGTACGCAGCCCCCCGGAGCAGCCTTCCCGAAGATGCGGCTACCCCCGCGGAACCCACGCCTGAGCCGTTGTCGGCGGCCCGGCCCGCGGGTGATCCCGTCGCCGCCCGCAGGGCGGAGGTGTTGGACCGACCGGAGCACCCGGCCCCCGTCGACGACCGGCGGGCCCGGCGGGCCGCTCGTTACCAGCGCAGGCACCTCTCGGTGGGGTGCGCGGTGCTGATCGCCGTGTGCCTGGTCATCACTATCCTGATCGTGGGCATGGCCCGCAACCGCACGCCGGGCCCCCAGGTCGTCGTGCCCGCCCTGTCGCTCCCTGCGGGAACGGCAGCTTCCCGACCCCTCGTCCACCCGTCCCGCCCAACCAGTTTCGTGACGCCACAGCGTCAGAAGGAGGCCACCGTTGACTTCAACCAGCTCCCCACCCGTCGTCGAGCACGATGAGCAGGTCGTCCCCCAGGAGTGCCTGGTGGCCGCCCGCGCCGCCGAGGCGAAATCGGGAGAGCGGACCGCCGTGCTGGCGATGGGGGAGGTGCTTGGGATCACTGACGCCTTTGTGATCACCAGTGGCCGCAACACCCGGCAGGTCAAGACCATCGTGGACGAGGTGGAGCGCCAGGTGAAGGAGTCGGGGGGTCGGGGGCCGACCCGGGTCGAGGGTCTCGACGACGCCCGGTGGGTGCTGATGGACTACGACGACTTTCTGGTCCACGTGTTCCTCGACGAGGCCCGTGAGTTCTACGACCTCGAGCATCTGTGGGTCGACGCGCCGCGGATGTCGTGGGTGAGGCCCGACGCCTCCTGAGCGCTCGGAGGGTCAGGGCGTCGGCGCCTGAGGAGCGTAGGCGGTGCGATCCACCGGACCGAGCTCTTGGGCCCCGCTGGCGGTCGGCACCGCGGTGGGTTGGCCGGCGATCTGGAAGACGACGCCGGTTACCCCCGGCTGCTCGGTGGCGGTGAACACGACCTGGGCGATGGCCAGGGTCTGGTTGGGCCCGACGACCTGGACCGGGTTGGCGGTGAAGTTGACGGTGGCGATGCCGCCGGCCACCGTCGCCGATACCTGGGTCTTGGTTCCGGTGAGGAGGCTCTGCAGACCGTTGGCGGCTTCGAGCGTGGTGGGTCCTTCGAGCAGGGCCCCCAGGATCTCGGTCAGGTTCGGGGGTGTCGGCACGTCCCGGGAGACGGCGGTCAGGTGCTGGTTGGGAGCCACCAGAAAGATCGGTTCGGGCACGCCGACCGTCTGGGGGATGGTGGACCCGACGGTGGCTGGCGGTGCCGGGTTGAGCAGATGGACGGGCAGGTTCTCCTTGGCGATGGGCGTGGGAGCGCTGGCCGTGGGGATCCCGCATGCCGCAGCTGTCACCATCAGGGCCGTCGTGGCGACGACGGCAAGGCGGCTCCTGACCCCGCGACTCACGACGGGCGCCAGTCGGTGTCTACCGGGACCAGCGGCGACTCCACGACGAAACGGGTTCCGTGCTCCGGGGCGTCCTCGATCCACACGGAGCCGCCGTGCAGCCGAACGTGCTCGGCGACCAGGGAGAGCCCGAGGCCGGTTCCCTCGCTGGACGCCCGGTGACCGGAGCGTGTGCCGCGGTAGAAGCGCTCGAACAGGTGGTGCCGCTCGGGGAGCGGGACGCCCGGGCCCCGGTCCTCCACGATGACCCGGATGCTCCGGGCTGTTTCACTGCCGTTGGCGCCTGGTGGATGGCGGGCGACGATCACCCGGGTCACCCCGCCGGCATAGAGGGAGGCGTTGTCGACCAGATTGGCCATGACCCGCTCGAAGCGCCGCTTGTCCACCCGGAGTCGAAGTCCTTCGACCCCGGGCCCCACCTCAACGGGAAAGGTCGGGGTGGACCTGCCGGCGTTCGCCCCGACCGGGGTGGACGCG
>DASZJN010000050.1:0-11890 GCA_035948045.1 Acidimicrobiales bacterium
ACCAGTCCCGCGCACGACCCGCAGGCCGGATCCTCGAGCAGGGTGGCCATGGCGTGGTCCACGTGGGCCCGGTACTCGGCGATCTCGTTGATGCCGGGTCGCGACAGCTGTCCGCGGTCGTGGCGGGGATACCGGGCGCCGACCCCTTCGTAGTACGAGTTGAACAGGTAGGCGAAGTCGGGATGGAAGGATCGGTAGCCGGCGAGGTTGGGAGTCAGGAGGAACGTCTCGAAGAACCATGTCGTATGGGCCCGGTGCCATTTGGTCGGGCTCACATCGGCCATGGACTGGATGGTCTGATCCTCGGCGGACAGGGGGGAGGCCAGCGACTCGGTCATCGACCGGGTGGCGTAGAACCGGTCGGTGATCGTCAGATCCCCCACGGTGACCAGCAGATCCGTCATACCCGCTCCTCCCGAACTGCGTGGGGATCGTTGAGGCGGCTGCCCGTTGGCTCCGGGGGTGCTCCCGATGCGCGGTCCCGGTGCCGTCCGTCCGACGCAAGAACTTACCCGGAAGTCCTCTCCGCCGTGTCGCGCGCCCGGGGCGGGCAATGTCCGCCGGACGACGTCGGTACGTGCCGACTCACACCCCGGCGCGGCCGAGGTCGAGCTTCGACCTCTGCTTGTGAGCTGGACTTCTCTGGAGCCGGCGGTGGGAATCGAACCCACGACCTGACGATTACAAGTCGTCTGCGCTACCAACTGCGCCACACCGGCCCGGTGTCCGGACCAGACCCGGAGCCGAACGCATCCTACGGTCGTTTCCCGCAGCACCTGGGACTTTCGTCCTGCGTGGCACATCCGCCCGGGGGGCGGGCAATGGCGAAACGCTTGCTTCTGCACCCGCCGGTTGGCAGGCTGGCACGCAGTGTCCAACCCACCGGAGAACGACCCAACCCCACCAGATGGATCGAACGGGCGGGCCGGAGGGATCGCCATAGCCAGGGCGGTCATCGTCATCGCCGCCTTCGTGACCACCACGGTGCTGGTGCTCGGCGTGATCCACCCGCCGGCGGCCAAGTCCGCCGCCTCGGGGTCGCCTCCGACGCCGTCGACATCCACAAGTCAGCCCGGCCATCCGGCCTCCACCACCAGCACGGTTCCTCCCAGCCAGGTCCACGTCCTGGTGGCCAACGCCTCCGGGGTGCCCGGTGCCGCCGCCACGGTGACCAACCGCCTGCAGGTGGGGGGATGGAGCCTGCTCCCGCCGGTCAATGCCTCGACCAAGATTCCGACCTCGCAGGTGTACTACGTGTCCGGACAGCAGCAGGCGGCCGACTCCATCGCCGCCTCGCTCCACCTCCCGGCCAGTGCGGTGGCGCCGTACACCACGGCGGCCCCGATCGCCTCGATCGGCACCGCCGAGGTCGTCGTGGTGGTGGGCCCCGACCTCGCCTCACCGGGCTCGTCCACGACCACGACCGCCACGACGGCCCGGACCACCACCCCGTCCACCGTCAACTGATCGGCGACCCGTGTCTGCGTCGGGCGGGACGGCCGCACGCGAACCGTCGGCTGCGGTCCGCCGGGCCCTGGCACCCCTGTTGGAGGACCCGGCTGCGACGGCGGTCGTGACCGATTTCGACGGCACCCTGGCCCCGATCGTGGATCGTCCCGGGGACGCCCGACCGCTCGACGGCACCGCCGAAGTGTTGGAGCGGCTCGCACACCGATTCGGTGTCGTGGCCGTGCTGTCCGGGCGCCCCGTGTCGTTCCTGGTCGATCACCTGACCCCGCCCGGTCGGGCCTCGCGGCCCGTGGCGCCGCAGTCGCCCGGACCCGCCCCGCCCCGCTTCGTTGGCCTCTACGGGCTCGAGTGGTCGGCGGGGGACGGCACCGTCGGCGTCGAGCCGGGGGTCGAACGCTGGCGACCGGTGGTCGGTGAGAGCGCACGCCGGCTGCGGTCGCTGGCTCCCGAGGGGGTGATGGTCGAGGCCAAGGGTCTGACGGTCACCCTCCACTGGAGGGGGGCGCCGGAGGCCGCGGCGCGGGTTGCCTCCGCGGTGGAGGCCGAGGTGGCGCACACCGGGCTGCGGGCCCACCCCGGTCGGCTGTCGATCGAGCTGCGACCCCCGCTGGACATCGACAAGGGGTCGGCCCTGCGGCGACTGGTGGCCGGGTGCTCGGCGGCCTGCTTCTTCGGCGACGACCTGGGTGACCTGCCGGCGTTCGCAGCCCTGGCCGACCTGGCTTCGGAGTACGGCATGGCCACGGTGGCGGTGGCGGTGGTCGACGCCGAGAGTGCACCGGAAGTGGCGGCGGCCGCCGACCTCGTCGTACCGGGACCACGCGCCGCCCTCGACGCGTTGCACTGGCTGGCCGACGACCCGTCGGCTGCCACCGCGAGCTGAGATGGTGGTGCGAGCTGCGGCCGGTCAGCGAACGGCGTCGAGCTGGTCCTGCAGCCATGCGGATGGTGGCCGGGCCGTGATCACCTCACGGAGGGCGGCGTTCCGCGAGGCCTTTTCCTGGTCCCCCATGTCGAGGGCCTCGGCCAACACCGCCGCTGTCCCCGAGACGTCGAACGGATTGACCTCGAGCGCGGCCACCTGCAACTCTTCGAAGGCGCCCGCCTCCCGGGAGAGGGCCAGGACCCCGTGGCGGGTGTTGATCAGCGGCCCTTCCTTGGCCACCAGGTTCAACCCGTCGCGTACCGGATTGACCAACAGGACGTCGTAGCGGGACAGCGCCGCCAGCGAGCGGAAGTAGTCGTCTTCGACTTCGAGGAGGATCGGCGTCCACCCCGGGGTGGCCCATCGTTGGTTGATGCGGTCCACCGTCGACTCGACCTCGTTCTGGTAGGCGAGGTACTCGGGGAGCCCCTGGCGGGTCGGATAGGCCAGGGCGACGAACACCACCCTGCCGCGGCGCCACGGCTGCAGCTCGAGCAGCTCCTCGAAGGCCCAGAAACCACGCAGCAGGTTCTTCGACAGCTCCATCCGGTCCACGCGGACGATGACCTGACGATCCGGCCCACCGATCCGCTCCTCGATCCGCTCCAGCGCCTCGGCCGCCGCCGGCTCGGCGGCGGAGGACCGCAGTTGATCGGGGTCGGGGGAGAGGGGCGAGACGAAGGTCGGCGCCGCGCCGGGACCGGCCGACGGACCCAGCACGGCTTGGGCCGACCGGTAGGCGGAGGCCCACCGCTCGGTGTGGAATCCGCAGGCACCGAATCCGGCCATGGCCGCCAGCAGCTCGTCGCCGGTGGCGGTGGGGAGCATCCGCAGCACCGAGGGATCGGCGAACGGGGTATGGGTGAAGTGGGCGGTCCGCAGGTCGGGCCGCAGCGTGGCCAGCTCCGACCCCATGAGGGCCAGGTGGTAGTCCTGGGCCAGGACGCGGCCACCTTCCGGCGCCACCTTGGCCACCCGCTGGGCGATCAACTGGTTCAGCTCGCGGTAGGCCTCCCAGGCCTCCCCCCACCGGTGGCCGGGACGAGGTCGGCGGGCCGCGTCGAACAGGTGGTGATGGCAGAACCACAGCATGGCGTTGGACACCACGTTGTAGGCCAGGTTGTAGACCTCCGGGTCGGGATCGACGAGTTCGATGCGCAGCCCGTCGTCGCTCATCAGGCCGGCCTCGGTGGCCGCCCGGTCGGCATCACCGAGGGCGCAGGCCACCCAAGTGGCGCCGGTGCCGACCACCATGGGGCGCAGTGATCCGGACAGTCCGCCCGCGGCCTGTCCGGCCACCGGGCGGCCCTCCTCGAAGTGGAAGGCCAGGGGTCCCCGGTTCGAAACCAGCACGGTGTCAGCCAGTGAGCCGTCTCCATCGTGCCGGACGCGGTCGACAGCCATTGCTTGGACGCTACCCGCTGGGCACCGATCCTAATGAAACCCGAACATCTCCTTGACAGTTAGTGAGTGAGCACTCACAATAGGACGCATGATGGTTTCCGGACGACAGACCGCCGATGAGCGTCGCACCGCGGTGCTGGCCGCGGCCATCTCCGAATTCGCACGATCCGGGTATGCGGGCACGTCGACCGAGGCCATCGCCGCCCGAGCCGGCATCTCCCAGCCCTACCTGTTCCGGCTGTTCGGCACCAAGAAGGACCTGTTCGTCGCCACCTATGACCTGGTGGGAGACAGGATCATCCGGGAGCTGACGCTGGCCGGCGAGGGCCTCGAGGGAGAGGACGCCATCGTCGCCATGGGCGCGGCCTACGTCGAGCTGATGCAGGACCCGGAGCTGCTTCAGGTGCAGCTGCACGGCTTTGCCGCCGCCCCCGGGGACCCGGACATCGCCCGGAGCTGCCGGCGCACCTTCGAGGTCCTCCAGGGAATGATCCGTGACCGCAACCACATCTCGGACGACGACCTCCGCAATTTCTTCGCCACGGGGATGTTGATCAACGTCATGGCCGCCATCGATCTCCTGTCCGTCTCTGACCCATGGGCGCAGAATCTGTGCCCCGCCCCCGAAAAGGCCCAGGCCCTCAGGGCCGTAACCCAGGCTCTCGAGGCACAGCACCGTGCCGACGAGGCCACGAACGCGGAGGTTCCCGCATGAATCAGCCCCTCACCATCCCGCTTTTTTTGCCCCACGTAGCTAGTGAGCAATCACAATCAACGAGGTGGCGCACCGTCAGGACCGTGTTGAAGGGAGGGCCAGGATCGTCCCGCCTGGCCGCCATCCGGGCGGCTCGGCGCTCGGCAGGACAAGTGGAGACGACCCAATCCGGGCCCGCCTCCCTGGCCGTCACCACTGCGCCGTCTGTCCCGGCCGTCCCGGCGGCACCGGCTGCAGCCGGGCCCGCACCGGGTGCCGGAGGGGCGGCTGGCTCCCGCGGACCCGGAACCGCCGTCAGCCCCGAGGCCAAGTCCCGAGCCGTGTGGGCGATCGTGGTGACCGGCCTGGCCCTCTTCATGGCCTCGCTGGACAACCTGGTGGTGTCGACCGCCCTCCCGGTCATCCGGGTCAATCTCCATGCCGGCCTCTCCGGACTGGAGTGGACGGTCAACGCCTACACCCTCACGTTCGCGGTGCTGTTGCTGTCCGCCGCCGCCATCGGGGAGCGCTTCGGCCGCCGACGCATCTTCGTCCTCGGCATCGCCGTGTTCACCGCGGCCTCGGCGGTGGCCGCGCTGGCCCCGAACATCTCCGTGCTGGTCTTCGCCCGTGCCGTCCAGGGGGCCGGGGGCGCCATGATCATGCCGTTGTCATTGACGTTGCTCAGCGCCGCCGTCCCCCCTGAGCGCCGCAACGTCGCCCTCGGGATATGGGGCGCCATCGGCGGCGGCGCGGTCGCCCTCGGACCGCTGGTCGGCGGGGCGGTCACCAGCGGCTGGTCCTGGCAGTACATCTTCTGGCTCAACGTCCCCATCGGGATCGTCCTCATCCCGTTGGCCTGGTGGAAGCTGTCCGAGAGCCGGGGGATCGCCTCGCGGCTCGACCTGGTCGGCGTCGGCCTGGTCAGTGCCGGCCTGTTCGGCGTGGTGCTGGGCCTGGTGCGTGGGAATTCCCACGGCTGGACGAGCACCTCGGTCCTCGCCTCCTTCGTGGTGGGAGCGGCGGCGTTGGCCGGGTTCGTGGCCTGGGAGCTCAGGTCCTCGCATCCGATGCTGGACATCCGGCTGTTCCGTCATCGGGGGTTTGCGTCGGTCAACGTGACGGCCATGTTGTTCAGCTTCGGGATGTTCGGCTCGATCTTCTTCCTGACCCAGTTCCTCCAGACGGTCCAGGGCCTCAGCCCCCTGGCCGCCGGGGTCCGGGTCCTCCCCTGGACGGCCATGCCCATGCTGCTGGCGCCCGTGGTCGGCACCCTGGCCGAGCGATGGGGCGCCAAGCCCCTGGTGGTGGCGGGGCTGACCCTCCAGGCCACGGGGCTGGCCTGGCTGGCTCACGTCACCGCGCCGACCACGCCGTACGCCGACCTGGTGGTGCCCTTCATCATCTGCGGCATCGGGATGACCCTGTTCTTCGTCCCCCTGGCCTCGTTGGTGCTGAGTGCGGTGCCGAAGTCCCTGGAGGGCGTCGCCTCAGGGGCCAACAGCGCCTTCCGGGAGCTGGGCGGGGTGCTCGGCATCGCCGTGCTCGGATCGATCTTCAGCTCCAACGGCGGCTACGCCTCCGGGCAGGACTACGTGAGCGGGTTGACCCCCGCCGTCTACGCCGGGGCCGCCGTGGTGGCCGTCGGGGCCGTCGTCGCCCTTCTCGTCCCCGGCCGCCGGGCCAACCGGGCGGAGGTCGCCTCCATTCCGGTGCCGGTGGCCCAACCTGCGCTCGAATCCGAGCCGCTGGTCCCGGCACTCGTGGGTGCTGTCGGCCGACCGGAGACCGAGGCGGCGTGCGTGTCGGTCTAGCCCGGTCGGCCCGCCCCTCATCCGCCCGTACCCCGGGTCGAACCACGGTTCGGCTCGGGGTAGGCCGCGTTCAGTCCGGAGGGATGAGGGCGGCCCGGGCCAACGCGGCACGCAGGATGTCGGTGGCCTGGGGGCGAAGTTCCGAGAGGGGTCGGTTGCGGTGGAACCGCACCCCGAGGTCGACCTGGGCGATGGTCTCGACGCCGAAGCGGGCGGCCACGTCGATGAGGAGGGCCAGCTCGACCGCATAGCCGTCAGCCAGGCCGCACGTCTCCAGGATCCAACGGGGGGCGGCGGTCTCCCCGGCCAGCGGCTGCTCGATGGAAGCCAGGTGGGGGAAGAGCAGGTCGATGATGGGCTTGGCGGTCAGTTCGGTGACCCGACCCCCACCGTCGGGGGCCCCGCGGAGGGGTCGTTGATAGAAGCCTTTGACCAGGGTCACCGATTCGTCGAGCAGCACGGGCCCGAGCAGTCCGGTGATGAAGTGGGGGCCGAAGTTGGTCACGTCGGCGTCGACGAAGGCGATGATGTCGCCGTCGGCGGATTTCAACGCCGATCGCATGGCCTGTCCCTTGCCTCCGCCCGGGCGGTCGGTGCCGACAACCCGCGCCCCGGCCTGCAGGGCCTGGTGGGCGGTCTGGTCGATCGAGCCGTCATCGATGACCACCACCTCGTCCACCAGGGGGGCACCCCCTGGCGAGGCGGTGAGGACCGAGACGATCGAGTGGACGATCGGGCCCACGGTGGCGGCCTCGTTGCGGGCCGGTATGCACACGGAGACGCGACGACCCTCCTTCGAGTCCGCCAGCTCGAATGGGTCGAACAGCCCGCTGTCGTAGCGGCCCGTGTCCTCACCCGGTGTGAGAGCGATCGGCATGCTGTCATCATCGCTCACCGGGGCCGATTGAGTGGTCAGGCACCCGATGAACAGGACCTGAGCCGCCTCGGCGACCGACCGCATTGACGGCGACCCTCGTATCGAGCAAACTAGAGGCCATCATCCAGAGCGGCTGAGGGACCGGGCCCTGCGACGCCGCGGCAACCAGAGCGCGATCCTGATCTGAACAGACAGATCAGGATCCGTAGCGGGTGCCAATGCCCGAGCGATGAGGAGACCACTGTGGACTTCGTTTCTGGGCTGCGCTGCCGTGAGTGTGGACGCGCCTATCCAGCTGAGGCGTTACATGTGTGCGACTACTGCTTCGGGCCCCTCGAGGTGTCGTACGACTACGAACGGGTGGCCGACACCATGACCCGGGAGCGCATCGCCAAGGGACCCCGGTCCATCTGGCGCTACGCCGACCTGTTGCCGGTGGCGGATCCCGCCCCCGTGGACCTCGGGGCGGGGTTCACTCCGTTGATCCGCGCCGACCGGCTGGCCGCCGAGCTGGGACTCGGCGAGCTGTGGATCAAGGATGACACCGCCAATCCCACCGGCTCGTTCAAGGATCGCGTGGTGTCGGTGGCACTCACGAAGGCTCGCCAGCTCGGGTTCAAGGTGGCCGCCTGCGCGTCGACCGGCAACCTGGCCAACTCGGTGGCTGCCCACGCGGCGCGGGCGGGCATGGAGTCGGTGGTGCTGATTCCCCACGACCTCGAGACGGCGAAGGTGACCATGACCGCCGTCTACGGCGGCCGGGTGATCTCCGTCGAGGGCAGCTACGACGACGTCAACCGGCTGTGTGCCGAGCTGACCAGCGAGCAGCCTTCGTGGGCATTCGTGAACGTCAATGTGCGCACCTACTACGCCGAGGGGTCGAAGACCCTGGCCTTCGAGGTGGCCGAGCAGTTGGGATGGCAGGCGCCGGATCACGTGGTGGTGCCGATCGGATCGGGGAGCCAGCTCACCAAGGTGGCGAAGGGATTCGCCGAGCTGTGGAAGGTCGGCCTGCTCGACGAGGAGCCCTCGGTCCGGATTTCCGGCGCCCAGGCCACCGGGTGCGCGCCGGTGGCCACGGCATTCGCCGAGGGAACCGATGCCATCCGACCGGTGAAGCCCGACACCATCGCCAAGTCCCTGGCCATCGGCAACCCCGCCGACGGCTGGTATGCGCTCGACGCCATTCGAAGGTCCGGGGGGGCCTGCGCCGCGGTTACCGATGACGAGGTCATCGAGGGCATCCGCCTGCTGGCCCGAACCGAAGGGATCTTCGCGGAGACAGCCGGCGGCGTCACCATTGCCACCCTGGCCAAGCTGGCTGCGCAAGGTGTGGTGCGGTCCGACGAGCGCGTCGTCGCCCTGGTCACCGGCCACGGGCTCAAGACCGTCGAGGCCCTGACCGGCGAGGTGGGGCCGACCACTACCATCGCTCCCACACTCGAGGCATTTGCCGCCGCCATGGGTGGCGACTACCCATCGACCAGCGAATCGGACGCCAGGAGCACATCATGACCGTCAAGGTGCGGATCCCCACCCAGTTGCGAACCCTCACCGGCGGCGCCGGCGAGGTGGGCGTCGAGGGGACCACCGTGGGCGAGGTGCTGAAGGCCCTCGACGCCGCCCACGCCGGGTTCGCCGAGCGGTTGTTCGACGAGACGGGCGAGCTCCGGCGCTTCGTGAACGTCTTCGTCGCCGATGAGGACGTCCGCTTCCTCGAGGGACTGGCCACCCCGGTGGCCGAGGGTCAGACTCTGTCGATCGTTCCTGCCGTGGCCGGGGGCTGACTCCGGCGAGACCCGGCCGGGGCTGTGCGAACGCCCCGCCGCTACGATGCCTGGCGATGTCAGCAGAGCGGGTGGAAGAGGCCATTGAGGCCATCCGAGCGTCGGGAAGCCGGGTCACCGTGGACCGGAGGGCGGTGGTGGAGGCGCTCGACCGCAGCGGCGACCATCAGACCGCCGAGCAGGTGGCAGAGGCCGTCTGGGTCCACCATCCCGACGTCAACCTGGCCACCGTCTACCGGACGCTGGAACTGCTCGAGAAGCTCGAGATCGCCTTCCACGTCCATCTCGGGCACGGACCGTCGAGATGGCATCTCGCCGATGACGTCCACCACCACCTGGTCTGCGAGGGGTGCGGCCGGGTGATCGAAATACCCGATTCGACCTTCGATCCGCTGCGGAAGCGCCTGGTGGACGACACCGGATTCGTCATCGACCCTCACCATTTCTCGCTCAGCGGCGTGTGCGGGCGGTGTGCGGCCAAGGCCGGTCGCTGAGGGCCCGCCCTTCATCCCCACCCTCATTGCGAACTGTTCGCAGGTGATCTAGTCTCGCAACACATGGACGGCGGCACCGTTGACCGGATGACGAGGGTGGGTCAGGGGCCGGGGAGGCTCCGCCGCATCAGCGACTCCCTGAGCCCGTCCGAATGGCGTCGCGTGGCCGGGATGGCCGCCACCGTGGTCGGACTCACCGTCCTCGGGTTGGTCACCCTGTTCGCCGCCATCCCGCACCACTATCACCTGAGCAGAACGGGTCTGTTCGGGTTCGGGACCGGCGTGCTGGCCTACACCCTGGGGATGCGGCACGCCTTCGACGCCGACCACATCACCGCCATCGACAACACCACCCGCAAGCTGATGGCCGATGGCAAGCGCCCGCTGAGCGTGGGGTTCTGGTTCTCACTCGGGCACTCGAGCGTCGTGTTCGCCTTGGCGGTGGTCCTGAATTTCGGCATTCGGTTCCTCGACGAGCAAGTGAGGAGCAGCGGCTCCGGTCTGCATCATTGGACCACCATCGTGGGGACGTCGGTGTCCGGCACGTTCCTCTACCTCATCGCCATCCTGAACATCGTCATCCTGGTCTCCATCACCAAGGTCTTCTTTCGTATCCGCCACGGCCAGTACGACGACGAGGCGCTGGAGGTGCACCTCAACCAGCGCGGGCTGATGAATCGGCTGCTCGGCCCCATGGCGCGTCGCATCGACAGTCCCTGGAAGATGTATCCGGTCGGCCTGCTGTTCGGCCTGGGCTTCGACACCGCCACCGAGGTTGCCCTGCTGGTCCTGTCCGGAACGGCGGTGGCCAGCGGGCTGCCGTTCTGGGCCATCCTGTCGCTACCGCTCCTGTTCGCCGCCGGAATGAGCCTGTTCGACACCCTCGACGGCTGCTTCATGAACTTCGCCTACGGGTGGGCGTTTTCGCGGCCGATCCGCAAGGTGTACTACAACATTGTGATCACGGCCTTGTCCGTGGCCGTCGCCCTGTTCATCGGAACGGTTGAGCTGTTGGGCCTGGTCGGGCAGGAACTCGGTCTCGGAGGGTCGTTCTGGCTCTGGTTGAGCAACTTCAACCTCAACCGGGCCGGATTCGTCATCGTCGGCGTCTTCGTGGTGGTGTGGGCCCTCGCCCTGTCGCTCTGGCGGTTCGGGGATGTCGAACGGCGCTGGGAGGATGCCGCCGAGCGCTCCCGCGCCCGGCACCGCATCGAGAGCGCTCTCGTGTCGGGCCACGGAGAGCTCGAGGTCGTGGGGGAGCGGCAGGTGGAGCCCGTTTGATCCACCGTCCGGGAGCCTCCGGAGTCCACGCCGGTCGGAGCCGCACCCGGGTCCGGGTCGTTCAGGTCCCCAGGCCGTGCAGGATGAAGGCGCAGGTCGCCGCGGCCACCGCCGCGGCCTCTTCCGGCAGCGGCTCGCCGGCCCGGACCGACATGGCGCCGTAGATCTGCTGGCCGATCAGCGCGGTGGCCCGGTCCGGGTCGATGTCCCGGAAGACGCCCAAGGCCACGCCCTCCACATAGAGGTCGCTGATGAGACGGGCGATACTGAGGCCGATCTGGGCCAGCTCGGATCCCACGGCCTCGCCGGCCTGGGTCATGGAGCCCTGGGCCACCAGCGCCAGCCGGAAGAAGGCGGGATCATCGTCGATCCGCTCGAGCATCCCCTCGATCAGGCGCTCCAGGCGGTGAACCGGCTCGGCATCCTGCTCCCACGTCACCGCGATTTCGTCCAGGAGCTGGTCGTGCATACCCTTCAGGCAGGCACGCAGGAGCTCGTCACGGTTGGCGAAGTACACGTACACGGTGGATCGGGCCACGCCGGCCTCGGCCGCGATCTCGTCCATCGACACGTCGGTGGTGCCCCGCTCCCCGAAGAGCCGTCGCGCCACCTCGATGACCTGATCCCGACGAAAGTCCCGAATGACCTCTTTGAGGTTGTCGGACGCCTTGCGGTGCGCCATCTAGGCGGAGACTCGGGCCGCGGGAGGAAACTTTACCGGGATGTGCTTGACGCCGTTGATGAACGGCGACTGCAGCCTCTGGACGGGGCCATCGAGCTCCATGTCCGGCATCCGGTCGAGCAGGTGCTCGAACATGACCCGGATCTCCATGCGGGCCAGATTGGCCCCCAGACAGAAATGCGGCCCCCCGGCCCCGAAGGCGAGGTGCGGGTTGGGGTTTCGGGTGATGTCGAACCGCTGCGGCTGATCGAACACGGCTTCGTCCCGATTGCCCGAGATGTGGAAGAACACGACCTTGCTGTCCTCCTCGATGACCTGGCCCCCGAGCTCGAACCGACTGGTGCTCTGGCGCCGGAAATTCATCACCGGCGTCACGTAGCGAAGCATCTCCTCCACTGCGGTGGGCAGCAGCGAGCGGTCGTTGCGGAGCAGGTCCCACTGGTCGGGATGGTCGAAGAAGGC
>DASZJN010000051.1:0-29554 GCA_035948045.1 Acidimicrobiales bacterium
GTGGCCTCGGCACTCCTCCCGGTCCGGCGGAATTGCAGCCCCACCACCGAGGGACCGATCGGCACCGCGCTCGCGGACTCGACCACGTGGTGGTCCCCGAAGCAGTTGTAGTCGAAGACCAGTCGGTCGTTCTGGACGAACAGGCTCACCCCGGAATTCTCCGTCCCCGACGCGTACAGGACGCCCCCGGTCCCCTCGGGCCGTTCGATGGTGGCCTCCATGTCCCAGCCTCGCCCGCCGAGGGCAGGGGCGACCTGTCCCGGCAGCGGGGACATGGGAGGAACGTATGCGTACCGACGGCTGGTGGGGTGGGGCGAGCGGTCGCGGTAGCGGGTGGCGAAGAGCTCGATGGTCCGGTCGTCCAGCGGCAGGACCCCGTACTGCTCCGCCTCCTCCCACCACCGTGCGACCAACTCCTGCACCTTCTCGGGCATGGTGGCGGCGAGGTTGCGGCACTCCGACCTGTCCTCGGCGAGGTGGTAGAGCTCCCAGTCGTCCTCCTCGAAGTGAACCCCCGACTGGTGACGGGTCACCGCCTTCCACCCGTCGGCGTAGATGGCCCGGTGGCCCATCATCTCGAAGTACTGGACCGCCTTGCGGCTGGGGGCGTCCGGGGTGTCGAACGAGTAGTACATGGACGTGCCCGACACGGGGATCTGCTCGTAGCCGCGGTAGGTGGAGGGCGGCTCGACCCCCAGTGTCTCGTAGATGGTGGGCACGATGTCGTTCACGTGATGGAACTGGTCGCGCAGGCCGCCACCCTCCGGGATGAGCGCTGGCCAGTGCACGATGAGCGGGACGTGCACCCCGCCTTCGTGGGTGTTCTGCTTGTACCACTTGAACGGGGTGTTGCCGGCCTGGGCCCAGCCCCACGGGTAGTTGGAGTGGCTGTGCGGACCGCCGATGTCATCGAGCCGCTCGACTGCCTCGTCAGGCGTCTCCACCAGGAAGTTGAAGTACTTCATCTCGTGCATCACGCCGAAGGGCCCGCCCTCCTGGCTGGCCCCGTTGTCCGACAGCAGCAGGATGAGCGTGTTGTCGAGCTGGCCCAGGTTCTCGAGGGCGTCGACCAGTCGACCGATCTGGGCGTCGGTGTGCTCGAGAAAGGCGGCGAAGGCCTCCTGCAGGCGGGCGGCGAGCCGGCGGTGGTTGTCGGGCAGGGTGTCCCAGGCCTCGACGCCCGGGTTGCGGGGAGCCAACTCCGTGTCGGCGGGGAGCAGGCCCATCTCGAGCTGCCGGGCGAACCAGGTGTCGCGGGCCACGTCCCAGCCGTCGTCGAAACGACCCCGGTACTTCGCCAGGTAGGAGGCGGGGGCCTGATGCGGGGCGTGCTGGGCCCCGAAGGCCAAGTAGGTGAAGAACGGACGATCGGGGCGGATCGACGTGGAGTCGTGGATGAACCCGATGGCGTGGTCCACGAGGTCCTCGCTCAGGTGGTAGCCCTCCTCGGGTGTGGCCGGGGGCGAGACCGAATGGTTGTCGTAGACGAGCTCGGGATAGAACTGGTCGGTCTCCCCTTCGAGGAACCCGTAGTAGCGGTCGAACCCGCGTTGGCAGGGCCACTGGTCGTAGGGCCCGGCCGCGGATGCGTTCTCCATGCTGCAGAGGTGCCACTTGCCTACGGCGAAGGTGGCGTACCCCTCGTCTCTCAGCACCTCGGCCACGGTGGCGGCGTGGTTGGTGACGTGGCCCCGCATGTGCGGATAGCCGCTGTCGAAGTTGGAGAGCGAGCGCATTCCCACGGTGTGGTGGTTGCGGCCGGTGAGCAGCGCGGCCCGGGTGGGCGAGCACAGCGGGGTGACGTGGAAGTTGGTGTAGCGCAGCCCGCCGGCGGCCAGGCGGTCGATGGTAGGTGTGGCCAGGTCGGAGCCGAAGCAGCCGAAGTGGGAGAACCCCGTGTCGTCGAGCAGGATGAGCACCACGTTGGGGGCGGACTCGCCCGGGTGCGCGGGCGTGGGCCACCACGGCGTCGACTCCGCCTGCGTGCGGTTGATCTGGCCCTCGAACCGGTCGTGCTGCAACATGGCGATCCCCTGGTCGTTAGGTCTGTGCGGCGATGCCCGACACCGCCCGAGGCGGCAACCTCGGACAAATAATGGCATTGGACCTGACAATACTGGCGGAGGCCCCGGGTGTCGAGCCACGGAGGCCCCCCTTCGGTCTGCCCGGTCGGTGTCGTTTCAGGCACCTGTGCTAGTGAGGTGCGATGCTCCGAGCCCGCACAGTTGGGTGCCGTTCGGATGCGGGTCTCCACGGGCACGCCGAGCGCCGGACTCGATGAAGCCATCCGGCGACCGATGAGCGAATCGCTGCTGGTCATCGCCACCAGAGCCGCCTCGGGCCTCGGCGTGCAGCTGGGCGGGGAGACCTGCGAGGTGCCGGCGGTCGCCTTGGACAGCGCGTGGTCGGCGGGACCCGCGATCGAGGAGTGGCGGGCCGCGACCATCGAAGGCCCCCGGGCGAGCGGCGTGGTCGTGGCCGTCTGGCCCGAGTCGCCGAGGCCGGTGGCCCTGGCCGATCAGGACCTCGGACAGTGGGTGTCGGCGATGGAGGTCCCGTTCGCCCTGTGGTTCGCGGCCCTGGGCGCCGGGGCGGAACGATGTGCGGACGGCGGTCAGCTGGTCGCAGTCGTCGACCGGACCGATCCCAAGGACGCGGGCGGATGGGGCGCCGAGACGGCGGTGGCCGAGGCCGTGACCGTCATGAGCCGCTCTCTGGCCCAGATCCACCACCATCGGGGTGTCAGGGTGAACCTGGTCACGTCGCCGACCCGTCTCGCCGGCTCACCCAACGGAACCATGGACGAGCTGGTTGGAGCGGTGACCCTGTTGCTGTCGAGCCGAGGGCGCGCCATCACCTCCACCGTCCTCCACCTCGGCGGAGGGCTTCGTTGATCGGGGACAACCAACCGGTGGTGTTGGTCACCGGGGCCAGCGGCGGGGTCGGGCGGGGCATCGCCCTGGCGCTGGCGGCCGCCGGTGGCCCGGTCTGGGTCGCCGCCCGGCGACGCCCGGAGGGTCAGCGGGTGGCCGACGAAGTCGACGAGGCCGGGGGTCTCGGCCGATTCGTCGAGTGCGATGTCGGTGACCGCGGCTCGGTGGCCCGGGCGATCGCCGCCGTCATCGAGCGGGACGGACGGCTGACCGGGGTGGTCCACAATGCGACCAGCGGCCTGTCGCCCGTGCCGGTGTTGCCCCCGGCGGTCTCGATGGAGGATCTGCGCGACCACGTCGTGGTGTCGGTGCGCGGCTCCTATCTGCTGGCCCGCGAGGCCCTTTCCCATCTCGTGGCCAGCCAGGGGAGCATGGTGTTGCTCACCTCGGAGGCCGGGTTTCAGGGATCGGTGCGATTGGCGCCCTATGCCGCGGTCAAGGCCGCGGTCCGGGGACTGGCCCGGGCGTGGGCTCGGGAGTGGGGCGGCGACGGCGTGCGCGTGAACTGCGTGGCGCCACTGGCCAACTCACCCGCCATGGAGCTGGCGATGGCTGCGGACCCGACGCTGTCGGAGCGGGTACTCGGGCGCCATCCGTTCGGTCACCTCGGCGATCCGGCGGACGACATCGGACCGGTGGTCAGGTTCCTGCTGTCGGAGGACGCGCGCTATGTCACCGGTGCAACCATCATGGCCGACGGCGGCAACTTCCCCATCTGTTGAGCCGGTCGATCGGGTGAGCCCGCCGGAGTGCCGTCCGGCAATCAAGGCCGCGTGGGTGCCTCGGATAGTGAAGCTTCCACGCCCGCCAGGGTCGATCGCGTCCGGACCGGTCATCCGAATCAGCGAGTCTTGGTGATGCCGGGTGTTCGCCGCCCGAGTGTGGACAGTATGCGGAACAACCGGCACGATTGCAACTGCCGATTGCAACTCGGGCCGTACGGACGCCCCGGTGGTCCCTAGGAACTGGGAGGAATTCCCCTTTCGACCAGGTCGAACGTCCACAGAGGCCGGGCCGGACCCGGCCCCGACGGTGGCGGTCGTGGGCGGCCGGTATTTCGCGCCCCGGCCTGCTTGGACGTGGGGCGAGCCTGACCGGGTGACCACATGGGCCCCGAGTGAGAACGCGGCAGAATCCCTCCGTGCCAATGAGGATCGAGCCCGAACGAGCCGTGATGCGGTCACGGCTCGATGCCCAACTGCTGGCGACATCATCCGCGTCGAGCACCGAAGGGGTCCTCGAGCGACTCCTCGCCGTGCAGGCTCAAGACCCCAGGGGCGCCCGTCTCGCCATCCGGGCCCGGTCGGATCTCACCGCCGCCGCTGACGTCGACGACGCCCTGACCACTCGACGCGGTGCACTCGTGACGTGGCTCAATCGGGGGACCCTGCACCTGGTGCGCGCCGAAGACTACTGGTGGCTGCATCCGCTGACGACACCGCAGCTATGGCGGGCCAACGAACGACGCCTCCGTCAGGAGGGACTGGAGCCCTCCGACGTCGACCGGGGCATCGACATCGTCAGCGAAGCGGTGACCACGCTCGGGCCCCAGACCCGGGTCGACTTGAAGCGGCTCCTCGATGCCGCGGGGATCAGGACCGAGCGGCAAGCCCTCGTGCATCTGCTGTATGCGGCGTCCCTGCGGGGCCGGATCGTCCGGGGTCCCATCCGTGCCGGGCAATCGGCCTTTGTCGACGTGGCCTCCTGGCTGGGCCCGCCGCCGGGCCCGCTCGAGCCGGTGGAGGGTCTGGCCCGACTGGCCCGGCGCTATCTCGCCGGTCACGGGCCGGCCAGCGCCGGCGATCTGGCCAAGTGGGCCGGAGTGACCCTCGGTCAGGCGCGTTCGGGGCTGGCTTCCATCGCCGATCACGTCGCCGTCCGCCATGACGGCCTGGTCGACCTTGCCGACCGGGGTGGTCCGGCGAGTCTGCCCGACCCCGTGTTGCTCGGGCCGTTCGACCCCGTCCTCCACGGATGGGCCGACCGCGCCCCGTTGATCGGTTCGCACCAGGGGGTCGTCACCACCAACGGGATATTCCGGGCCACGGCCTTGGTCGAGGGCCGGGTGGTGGGGATCTGGGGACTGGCCGATGGGCGGATCCGCCTGGACCTTCTGGAGCGGGTCGGCGCGGCGAGCCGCCACGCCTTGGAGCGTGACGGACAGGCTGTGCTCAGCTACCTCGGTCTGAACGGTCCCCGACGCCGAGGTGCGTCCCGGGGGGTCGGTGAGAAGGGGGTGAGCTCCGACTCGTGACCGCCGAGACCCCGGTCTGGCCTACGCGCCGGTGCCGGCGACCGACCTCCGGTGGCGTCCTGTTGTCATCCGGGCGGTCGTTCCGATCAGGCCAAGATCTTCGTCCAGCCCTCACCGACGGGAGACATGAACACGGTGGTGAGGCTCATGGCTTCGTGGAGCCAGAGCCCGTCGACGCGGAGATAGTCGTCGTCTTCGTATCCGCACATCCAGTACGAGGAACCATCCGGGCGGCGACAGGGGCTGAGAAGGTCCCATCGGGCCCGGGCCCGATCCCCGTCGACTTCGATTCGTGGCTTCATGAACAGGTGACGCGAGAAGGTCAGAGTGGGAGCGCGGAGACGTTCGGCAATGGCGGGCCGTCCACGTACGCGTCCCAGGCCGGGGCCGCCGTCCCACACCCCGTCCACGGTGAACAGGGCGGCGACCTGTTCAGCGATCCGCTCCAAGGCTGTGGGGTCGACGACGCCGCCGGATGAGAAGCGCTGATCCACCAGGTCTCCGTAGCGGGCCTTGAGCGCCTGTATTTCGAGCACGGCCTCGGTGGTGTCGACCCGCCGACGCAATGACGCCACTTCGGACGCCAACTCGTCGAGGGTGGGCACGACACCTCCTCGCCCGGGCCGGTCGTCGTCCGGCGGCTTCGATCGGCTCATGGGCTCAGAGGTGTCTCAGGCCGCCTTCTCCAAGATGTGCACGCCACAGGCGGATCCCAAACCGATCACGTGGGTCATCCCGACCCTGGCCCCGGCGATCTGGCGGTCACCCGCCTCTCCGCGCAGGTGGGTTGCCACCTCCCAGACGTTGGCGATCCCGGTGGCGGCGATGGGATGGCCCTTGGACTCGAGGCCCCCCGAGACGTTCACCGGCATCGATCCGTCCCGCCAGGTGGCACCGGAGTTGAAGAAGTCGACGGCGCCGCCGACCTCGCACAGCATGAGGTTGTCGTAGTGCACCAGTTCGGCGGTGGCGAAGCAGTCGTGGAGCTCGACCAGATCCAGATCGGACGGCCCGAGGCCGGCTTGCTCGTAGGCCTGGTTGGCGGCATTCCGAGTCAGGGTGTTCACGTCGGGGAGGATCTGGCACGACTCTTCCCACGGGTCGGTGGTCAGAATCGAGGCCGAGATCTTCACCGCCCGGCGCTGTTGCTCCAGCGAGAGGGTCTTGAGCTTCGAGCCGCTCACGACCACGGCAGCGGCGGCGCCATCGCAGTTGGCCGAGCACATCGGCCTCGTGTTGGGGTAGGCGATCATGACGTCGCCCATGATCTCGTCCAGTGTCATCTTCTTGCTGTAGGCCGCCAGTGGATTGAGGGTGGAGTGGGAGTGGTTCTTCTCGCTGATCTTGGCGAACAGCTCGAAGCTGGTGCCCCCGTAACGGTGGCCGTACTCCATGCCGATCTGGGCAAAGACGCCCGGCATGATCTCTGTGCCGATGCGACCGTCGACCGGGGCAACGGCCCCGTAACGGCCGGACGGCTCCCACGTGCCCGAGTCACCTTTGCGGTTGCCACCGGAGAGCAGCCCGGCCCCGGAGAGCTTCTCCACCCCGAAGGCCAGGCCCATGTCCGTCTCGCCCGCTTTGACGGCCATGCAGGCCACGCGGAGAGCGGTGGCGCCGGTGGCACAGGCGTTGGCCACGTTGTACACCGGGATGCCGGTCTGACCGAGCTGCTTCTGCAGCTGCTGCCCGATGCCGGCATTGGCCGCCATGAGGTTGCCGGCGCCGATCACACCCATGTCCTTCATCTCGACCCCGCCGTCGGAGAGGGCTCCCAGCACGGCCTCAGAAGCCAGGTCCACCAGGTCCAGGTCTGGGTGCTTCCCGAACTTCGTCATGTGGATACCGAGGATCCACAGGTCGTCAGACGCCATCTCGCTCAACCTCCCAAGGGTTCGAAGCCGAACCCGATCGCTTCCGTGCCATGGTCGTCCGTACCGACGACCTCTGTGACCAGGCGGACCGACATCCCGAGCGTGACATGCTCGGGATCGGGCTCCACGTTGATCAAATTCGCCCGCACGCTGGTGCCTCCGCAGTCGACCAGCGCAGCCACGTAGGGAACGGGGATCCCCGGCGCCGCGAAGGCCACGATGGTGAAGGCCCGCACCTCGCCCTTGGTCGAGATGTCCACTCTGTCGAACTCGGTCTTGCCGCAGCTGGCGCAGGCATTGCGCCGATCGAAGAAGCGGGCGCCGCAGGCGGTGCACTCATTGGCCGTCAGGTGCGGGTCGTCCCCCAACTCCAGATAGTCGACCAGCGGAATCTGCTTGGCCATCGTCCCTCCGACCTCGTTCACGTCCAATGAGTGATGCCACCGTAGTGGGTGGCTGAATTGAGCCGCTACTCGGGGGGTGCCCGTTACGCCGTGGGCGAGGTCCGGGCCCCAGCCACGGAATGGCGATGCGACAGGCATCAGCTACCGTCTGTGGGACCGAGGAGGGCCGATGATCGAGTCGGTGATCGAGAAATGGCACGCCTACTTGCGGGGTGAATTGCCCGGAGGCCTCGACGACCTGCTCGACGACGAGGTCGTCTTCTACTCACCCATTGTCTTCACCCCCCAGAAGGGTAAGGCGATCACCGCCCTCTACCTCCGGGCAGCGGCACAGACGCTCCCCGGCGACGGCCCCATTTCCGTCGACCTGGACGGCGAGCCTGTCAGCCCCGGCTTTCGCTACACGAAATCCGTGCTGGCCGGTGACACCGCGGTGCTCGAGTTCGAGACCTCGGTCGAGGGCACCCACGTCAACGGCGTGGACATCATCCGTTGCAACGAACACGGACGCATCGTCGAGTTCCGGGTGATGATCCGTCCCCTCCAAGCCGTCAATCTGGTGCACCAGCGGATGGCGGCCATGCTCGAGCCGACGAAACCGGCCGGCTGACTCCGGCCGGACCGAGTTCCATCGCTCCAGAGATCCGCCCAGACGGGTACAGGCATCGATCCGATCAGTACCCGCCGGTACAGCCGTTCTGGTCCGGAGCGGCGTTGGGGTTTCCCCAGTAACGCATAGCGAACGCCACGGCCACCTGGATCTGTTGCTCCGGTGTGGCATCGGCTGCGTCTGCCGGAAATCCGAAGGTGTTGAACTGACTCCAGTTGGCGCGGCTGAATCCCAGGCCTCCGCTGTAGATGCTGCCGTGGACATCCCAACGCCCACCTTCCTCGCAGACGTTCACCCTGCTCCAAGCGGCCCGCTGATAGTCGGTCACACCGTCGCCCAGGTTCCCGGTGGCTGCCGATGGCGGGCTGTAGACCGTGCTCCCCCCGAGCGAGCCGTAGAAGCCGGCGTTGCCGAAGGTGAAGATGCCGCCGTCGGAGGCGACGGTGACGTAGCCGCCACTGATCGCCGAGATGCCGATGACCGGCTTGTTGAGGCGCTGACCACCGGTCGAGCCGTAGAACGGGGCGTCACCGAAGGTGTCGATGCCGCCGTCGGCCATGGTCAGCCGGTAACCCGGTCCGTTTGCCGCGATCGCCACCACCGATTGACCGGAAGGTGCACCCCCGGCGTAGCGGGCGTCACCGAAGGCATAGACCGCACCGTTGGCAGCGACCTCCCAGTACCCAAGACCGTCGGCGGTGGAGGCCATGCCCACGATGGGACTGGAGGGCGACATGCCGGTGGCCGAGCCGCGGAACTGAGCGTCCCCGAAGGCGAAGACGCCGCCGTCTGACGCCACGGTCCAGTAGCCACCACCGTCCGGAGTGGACTGCATGCCCACGATCGGCCGGTTGAGATGGATCGTGCCGCTCGAACCGTGGAACTGGGCGTCACCGAAGGCGAAGACACCTCCGTCGCTGGCCACCTCCCAGTACCCCCTGCCGGTCGGGGTGGACTGCAGGCCCACAACGGGACCGTTGAGCTGGTGCGAACCGGTCGAGCCGTAGAAGTTGGCTCCGCCGAAGGCGAAGATCCCCCCGTCAGAGGCCCCTTCCCAATAGCCACGACCGTCGGGGGTCGAGGCGACGTCGACGATTGGCGCGTTGAGCACCATGCCGGTGCCGGTGGGCAGCGGGGCCGAGGTACTGGCCGACGCACTGTCGGCGTGGCCGGTGAGGACGGCTGCGGCGGACAGGGAGGCTGCAACCACTCCGCCTGCCGCTCTGCGGCGACGGCTCCTGAATGGCGATCTGGCGAGGAACGTGGAAACGGGGTGTGTACGAATACGGGAACGGCAAATAGAGGTAGCTGAATCCATCGTGGGTGACTTTCCTTGGTCGGTCAGAGTTGCCTCGTATGGCGAGGTGCTCTGGCTCTCTTCTGGTTAGGTGGACCCCACGTCTGAGCATTCAACGCCCCAGCCGAGCACCGGGAAGGGTGGTACGGCCTGGCTTCAAGAGCCGGGTGTGCTAGCGGGTGATTACGTCCGGTATCGAGTGATGGTTACGTAGCTGTCTCCTGATCGGTCAGTCCGCGTCAAACACCGGGAGGTATTTGGAGAGGCATTCCCCACGCATCGGTGGGGGCGGACCAACGGGTACCCCTGCGTTCAGACCGCAGCACTGTACCGGCGCCTGGCGGAGACGCGCACTCGGACCGCCGGCGGCGGGCCACTGCGGTGGATGTGTCAGGTCGCCGACGACGGCGGGCGGAGCCGACAACATCCTGCTCAGGCCGCACCCCGGGACGATCCCGCGATGGGCCGTCGCCACCGACATGGGTGTGACGGCGCCACCACTCTCCGTGCCCGCGAGCGATGGCGCGGTGCCAAGGCGTGGTGCGTGATAGGCCCAGGTGTGTTCCGTGATCTCGTCCCGGCTCCGGACATCGGGGGCCTGTCCGGCCCCGCCCACCGGTCGTACACTGAGTTCATGTCGTACGGCCATGGATCGTGGATCGCCCTGGTGGTCTTCGGTGGCATGTTCGCCATTCGCTACCTCAGCTCGCAACGGCGGCCGAACGGCCGTGGTGGCGCGGGGGCCGCAGGTCCGAGGAACTCGCTCACCTCCTCCGATCGGCGGGGGCCGAGCGCGCCGCCGAACGGCGGATCTGGGAGCGGGACTACCGAATCGGGTACGGCGCCGGGCTGGTTCGCGGACCCGTTCTGCAAGCATGAGCAGCGGTACTGGTCGGGGACGGAATGGACTGCGCACGTGACCGATGACGGTGTCCCTGGCACCGACCCGCCCCCGCACGGCACGGGCTAGCGCCGTTCCGCCAGAGCCGGGCGTGCATCGTGGAGGGTTCGGTCCCCGTCCCTGGTCCGTAGGACCATGAACCACGTGCAGGTTCAGTTCGCCATCGACGACGCGGCCAGCGGAGATGCCATCGTCGGGTCGCTCTTGGCTGCGCACCTCATCGCCTGTGGGCAGCGCACCGGTCCCATGACCAGCCGATACTGGTGGGGTGGATCCGTGGAGCAAGCCGAAGAGTGGCTGGTGATCCTCAAGACCCGGTCCGAACTGGCGTCCCGCGTCATCGAGGCCGTCGTGAGCAGCCATCCCTACGAGGTGCCGGAGGTCGTGGCCGTGCCGATCCTCGACGGCTCTCCCGCATACCTTGCCTGGATCGATGAGGTCACCGCCGCCGCCCTTGGGTGACGGCGCCAGCAAGGGTGCGCCGATGGGGAGGTGCTAGCTTGTCGACCGATCGACAGGGCGGTGACGGTGCTCGCACGCAACATTGGCGTTGAGATCTTCTACGAAACCTTCGGTTCAGAACGCGATCCGACACTGCTTCTGGTCAACGGGTTGGGGAGCCAGTGCATCTCCTACCGCTCCGAACTGTGCGAGCAGCTCGCGGCCGCCGGCCACTTCGTGGTCCGTTATGACAACCGCGACGTCGGGCTGTCCACCAAGTTCGCCGACTCCGATCCTGACGTCAGCGGTGTGATCAGCGCGCTGGCCGTTGGCCGACCGGTTGACGCGCCCTACCTGCTGTCCGACATGGCCGCTGACGGTCTGGCCGTCCTCGACGCCTTGGGCGTGGCTCGGGCTCATGTCCTCGGAGCATCGATGGGTGGGATGATCGTCCAGACCATGGCGATCGAACATCCGGACCGCCTGGCCACCATGACGTCGCTGATGTCCACGACCGGGGATCCCGACGTGGGACAGCCCACGAAGGAGTCCCGCCGGTTGCTCTTGGCTCCACCACCCGTCGACCGCCAAGGATTCATCGCCACTCAGTTGGCCGGGGCCCGCGCCTGGGGCAGTCCGGATTGCTACGACCCCGAGCGGTTGACGGCCAATGCGGCCGAGGCTTTCGACCGGTGCTTCGACCCCGCCGGCACCGCCCGCCAACTCGTGGCCGTCATGGCGTCCGGGGCTCGCACCACCGCCCTCCGTGGGGTAGGCGTGCCCACCCTCGTGTTGCACGGGGACGCCGACAAGCTGATCGATCCCAGTGGCGGACGGCGGACGGCCGAAGCGGTGCCGGGTGCCCGCCTGGTGCTGCTGGAGCGAATGGGCCATGACTACCCGCCGCAGTACTGGGACCAGCTGGTCGGGCTCGTGAGCTCCCACACCGGCCGGGCCCCCGTCTGAGGAGCACCTCGTTGCCCGGCTCGCCCGTCGGCCCGGGCCCGTCGGACCAGGGCACCACCTGCACCGTTCGAGCGGCTGCGGGCGGCGGAGCAATCGCGGTGGCGACTCGGGCACACCTATGCCAGCATGCTGTCGAGGGTGGCGACCCAGGGGGTCGGACGGGAAGGCGAACCGGGCGTGTGCGAGACCTCGCGGGGCGAAGGCTGGTGGCTGGCCTCGGATCAGAGGTGGTACCCGCCTGAGGCGGCAGAGGATGCTCGGCCCACGGACTCCTCGTCGGCCCCCGAGCCCGTTCCGGAACTGGATGGCACGCCGCCGGTGGGCGGCACGGCAGCATCTCCCTCCGACCGGGACTCGGCATCATCTCCGTCCGACCAGGACACGGCATCATCTCCCTCCGGCCAGGACGCGGCATCATCTCCGTCCGACCAGAACGCGGCGCCGCCAGCCGAGGAGCGTGCCGGTCCGGCGCGCCGGAGACGGAAGCTCGCCGCCGCTGCTGCTCTCGTGGTGGTGCTGGCGGCCGGAGGAACTGCACTGGCTCTCCAAGGCTCAGGTCCTCCCGTGAGTCGCGCCACCTTTGCAGACCGGGTGGGATCCGATCGGACTGCTGCCCCTAGCCACCGGCCGACCGCCACTGCCCGGTTGCCCTATTCAGCCGCCACAGCACCGGCACCGACAGGCTCGACCCACGGGACCTCCAGAGGTGCGGCACCGGCTCCTCATCGGACGATGGACACCGAGCCGCACGCCACCACCTCCGCCACTTCTCCGTGCTGCACCGTGCCCAACGTCGTCAACGTTCAGTTCGCCCAAGCGCAAGAGGATGTCTATTCGGCCCGCCTCAATCCCCAGGAGACCTCCGGGACACCCGCCGACTGCGCCGGTCGGACGATTCCCAAGGGGACGTTCATCATCGAGCGACAGGATCCGGTCCCTGGTTCAGTCCTGATGCCGGGAGCCACGGTGACCCTGTACTTCTGCGCTGGTTCGACAGCGCCTAGTTCACCTAGTTCCTGAGCGGCCGACCGCACGGACCACCGGGGGCTCACGCCTGGGGATGGAGAGCCTGGGCGCGGTGACGTGCGGTTCAATGCCGATCGGCGCGCGCTCTGCCGTAGCATGATCGCCGTGCCAACTGATCTCATGACGGCGGCCGTCTATGTCGGGGACGGTCACATCGCCGTCGAGCGGGTGCCGGTCCCCCAGGCGCGGCCGGGTGAGCTGCTCGTCGAGGTGTCCGAGTGCGGGATCTGCGGGTCCGACCTCCACCTCGTCTTCAGCCGGTACGCCAAGCCAGGTGCCATTCTCGGCCACGAGTGGTCGGGTACCGTCGTGGCCGGGGAGGGCGCCGGATCGGGCTGGACGACCGGCGAGCGGGTGGTCTTCAGCCCCACGCCGGGGTGTGGCGTCTGCCGGCCCTGTCGGAGGGGCCGACCGTCGGTCTGCTTGCAACGCCAGCCCTCAGACATCCGCGAGATGCGCGGCGCGTTCGCCCAGTACATCGCCGTGTCCTCGGGCAACCTCCTGCGAATTCCCGACTCACTCCCGAGCCGGTCCGCCGCGCTGGCCGAACCGACGGCCATCGCCTTGCACGCCGTGGAGCTCTCCGGCGTGAGACCGGACGACCGAGTCCTGGTCACGGGTGGCGGCCCGGTCGGGCTCATCATCGTGGCCGTCCTTCGGGCCCGCGGGGTGACGGACGTGACCGTGTGCGAGCCGGTGGCCCTACGCCGAGAGCGGGCCATCGCCGTCGGGGCCGCGGGCACGGTGGCGCCCGAGGATCTGGTGGACCCATCGCTGGGTAGCACCGTCCCCGAGCCCTATGCGGTGGCGTTCGAGTGCTCGGGCCACGCCAGCGCCGCCGAGCGGGCACTCGGACAACTGGACTTTGCCGGCACCCTGGTGTTCGTCGGCACCGGATCCGAGCCCACGCGGGTGAACCACAACCGGATGATCATTCTCGAGCTCGAGGCGGTGGGCACCTTCAACTACAGCGCCGAAGGTTTTCGACCCGCGCTGGACCTGTTGGACAGCGGCGCCATGCCGCTCGACGCGCTCATCGAGGCGGACGCCGTGCCGCTGAGCGGCGTGATGGAGGCGATGGAGCGCCTGTCGCGCGGGGAGATCCCGGCGAAGGTGCTGGTGGGACCGGGGGTGTCATGACATCTCCGTCGGTCCGGCCACTCCTCAACCACGTGGCCATCACCGTTGACGCCACCGTGCTCGACGAGGCCGGGAGGGCGGCGCTCCTCGACTTCTTCGGCGAGGTGTTCGGCTGGACCGAAGGCGACAACAGCACGGAGAGGGGCAACCCCCTCATCCTCTACACGGGGAGACAGCGACAGTTCCTCTACCTGCTTCCCGGCACCGACGACTTCCTCCGATCCCCGCCCCTGGACCACTTCGGGTTGGAGGTCTCCTCGAGGGAGGAGCTGGTGGCGATCCTGGGTCGGGCCATGGCCTACCGCGACAAGGACGAGCGGGTCACCATCATCGATCTCGACGAGATGGTCACCCACGGCCCCAGGTCGGACTTCACGCTCACCAACGCCTATATCGGCTTCCTTCTCCCCTTGATGATCGAGCTCCAGTACATCGAAGAGCGGCCTTCCGACTGACGGTCCCGGTTACCGGAAGTCGAAGGCCACCCGTCGGATCGGGCACCCACAACAATGGCTGCACGCCATCCCTCCCCATCTCCGGAGTACCCGCGACACGGGTAGCCGTCACCGGATCATCGGTCCGCTCGGAACCAGCGGGTCTAGGGCTCGAACCGAGCCCCACCTCGAGCATCCTCCACCCGGACCGATCGGCGGAACCGTCGTCGCAGGTTGAGATAGGCAATGCACAGTCCGATGAGCATGGCCGGGCCCAGGAGGCTGATCAGTGATCCGGTGCCCACCCAGATGAAGAAGTCGCCGACAGCTCCGGGCAGGAACAAGGCGGCCAGACACAGGTACAGGCGGTCGGCCCACTGCCCGTAGGCGTTGGCCACCTGCGCATCCTCCGGAGCGCCGGCCCCCTGGTCCCAGCCGCGGGCAGTGGCCATCCGGGCGCGCCAGTCGGGGGGTTGAGACCAGGTCGACCACTGCCCCAGGATCGGCACATCCGCGTTCCTATCACGAATCGGTCGACCTCAATTCGGGCCATTCCTGACGAGCTCACCGGGGTGGCGATGAATTGGATTCAATGATCATCGATGGCAGTCAAAGGGTGCCAAGGCGGCGAGTTCGGGCCGGAAGGCACCCCCGAGGCCGGGTCGCCTACGTCCACAGGTTTACGGAATTCATAACCGCAGTTCACCGTGTCTTTAGACGCCGGGTGTCCAATAGATGGAGAAGATCGCCTTCGAACGACGCGGATCGGATGGTATTGGATATGCACGACACGTGGCCCCCGTCTTCAGGATCGGGACAGGCACCGAACCGCCCGAATCCGGTGGATCCCCCGGCTAACTCCGAGAGCGGGTCTCCGACAGCGCCGGGATATCCGTACGGCCCCCCCCGCCCCCCCGCCGATGTTCAGCCTGACAGTGCGATACCGCTGCCCCCCACTACTGGGTGGCCGCCGTCGCCCCCGGCCTGGAGCGACCAGCACCCCACGGACCCCAACCCCACGGACCCCAATCCCCCGGTCGGCGCCGGGGCGCCCACACCCCCTGCCGGTACTGACCGGGAGGCCCTGTCCTCGGGATGGGGCACGGGAACGCCGGTCGCCGGCTCTGCGGCGGCCGGATGGGGCGGCCCCCCACCCCCGTTCGGTGGATGGCCACCGCCCGGCACGACCGGTCCGAGCCACGGACCGACGCCCTCGAAGGGCCGTACCGGCCTCCTGATCGGGATGGTGACCCTGCTGGTCGTCGTGGCCGTCCTGGCCGGCGCCGGGCTCGGGCACGTGGCCTGGCCGGTGCGAAGCGGTTCGAGCCCCTCTGCCGCGCCCCCCGCGTTCAACGCGCCGGGGAACTCGGGTTCGTCGGGAGGCGAGAGCTCTCCGTTCGGATCTGGCTCGTCGGGCAATTCCTCGACCGGTGCCGGTGCCCCCTCGGACATCTCGTCCATCGCCTCGAAGGCGGACCCCGGTCTGGTGGATATCAACACCAACCTGAGCTACCAGAATGAGCAGGCGGCCGGTACCGGAATGGTGATTTCATCGTCCGGTCTGGTCCTGACGAACAACCACGTCATCGAGGGCGCGACCACCATCAGCGTGACCGACGTGGGGAACGGGAAGACCTACTCGGCCAGCGTGGTCGGCTACGACCGCACGGGAGACGTCGCCGTGGTGAAGCTGGCCAACGCCAGCGGCCTGCAGACCATCACAACCAGCACGGGAACGGCGGCCGTCGGCCAGGCTGTGGTGGGCGTCGGCAACGCCGGCGGCACCGGCGGGACCCCGAGTGCGGCCGGCGGCGCCATCACCGCGCTGGACCAGTCGATCACTGCCAGTGACAACGGAGGTGGCAACGCCGAGAACCTGAACGGGCTCATCGAGATCAATGCCGCCATCCAGCCCGGCGACTCCGGAGGCGCATTGGTGAACACCGCCGGCCAGGTCATCGGGATGGACACGGCGGCATCCACGGGCTCCGGCTACCAGGTGTCGGCCAGCCAGGCCTATGCCATCCCGATCGCCACCGCCCTCTCGATCGCCAAGCAGATCGAAGCCGGCAGGGCGTCCTCGACGGTTCACATCGGACCGACCGGATTCCTCGGTGTCAGCGTGAACTCCTCGGGCAGTGGTGCCGGAGGGTCCGGGTCCTTCGGAAGTGGAAGCGGGAATTCCACATCCGGCGCTGTCGTGGCCGGCACCCTTTCCGGTTCGCCCGCACAGCAGGCCGGACTGGTCCAGGGTGACGTCATCACGGCGGTCAACGGGTCGTCGGTCAACTCGGCCACCGACCTGAGCAACCTGCTCCAGAGCCAACACCCAGGGGACACCGTTCAGCTCCAGTGGACCGACGGATCAGGCCAGAGCCACACCGCCAGCCTGAAGCTGACCAGCGGGCCGCCGGCCTGAGGCCGCCCGGCCCGGCGTGGAGTCTTCAGCGAGGAGACGGATCCGCCGGTCAGGCCCGGAGCGGAGGGTCCGGACCCGCCGGGTTCAGACCTGTGACGCGAGCGCCTCGGTGACCGCGCCCAGAAACCATTCGCTGACGACGATGGCGGGCTCGTCGGCGATCCGGATCCGGTAGCGCCGCGACAACGAAGCTCCACGCAGAAGGGTGGGGATCTCCCCGCCGGTGGGTGCGGCCACGAAGGGGCCGGCCAACGGCTCCCGGCGGATGCGGAGGTGATGGTCGAGCAGTACACGACCGATCGGGTCGCGACTCTGCTCCAGGCGGTGGCGTACCCCGTCGGGGAGCCGCCCCAACGCGATCGTCGATTCCGCGTACACGAAGGCGCGCCCCGAGGTACGGCCGATCAGCAGGACAGCCCGGCGGAGCAGTTCCGCGTCGGGCCTCAGCCCCAGTGGGTCGTCGTCACCGGCCGGCTCGGCCCGCTGCGAGACGATGTCAGCGTCGATCCGCTCGCCCGCCAGCGTTTCGAGGAACTCGGTGACGGTCCCCCGGCTGCGTTTCAAGGCCGCACGGACCTCGGGGGTTCCCGGGTGGCGGACCTCGGTCATGATCGACCGTTCGCAGCTGGCGGCGTGTCCGTCGGCACAGGCCGACCGTACTCCGGACGGGCACGCATCTCCGGGCCAGGAGGGCGGGACGGGCTCACTTCGCTACGACCCATACCCTGGGTCCCGTGGGAGCGCCCGTCATCACCTACCAGCGGGGCTACCGGTTCGATTTGACGCCTGATCGGTTGTGGGATCGCATCGAAGAGGTGGACCAGTACGAGCGCTGGTGGCCGTGGCTCACCGAGTTCCGCCTCGAGGGCGACGGCCTGTCAGCCGGCTCGGTCCTCCACGGCGTGGTCACGCCCCCACTCCCGTATCGCATGCGGCTCCGGGTCGAGCTCGTCGATTGCGATCGCCCGCATGCCATCGACGCCACCATCGGAGGGGACCTGATCGGCGAAGCCCGGCTCCGCTTGCACCCGGCAGCCGGGGGGACATTGGCCGAGGTGTCTTGGCAGGTCGAGATGTGCCAGCCGGCCATGCGGCTCGCCAGCAGGATCGGCCGTCCTCTCCTGCAGTGGGGGCACGATCGGGTGGTGGAGATGACCGTGGCCGGCTTCCGCCGGCGGATCGAGAGCGTCTAACGCAACCGGGCAATGGCCAGGGCC
The DNA here is from genome assembly GCA_035948045.1 of Acidimicrobiales bacterium. Classification (GTDB taxonomy): domain Bacteria; phylum Actinomycetota; class Acidimicrobiia; order Acidimicrobiales; family RAAP-2; genus Bog-756. Next base: position 17,917 of record DASZJN010000051.1, read on the forward strand.
GTGGCGAGTAGCACAACGGCCCACGACATGGCCCGGAGTGCCCGCTCGAGCGGGGCCAACAGCACGGAGCGATCGAGAGGAATCTCGGCGCCGTCGATCATGACCATCGTCCCGGCCACGTCGGCGGATCGGCGGCGCAGGAGTCGGGCTGGCATGCTGAGCGCCCGTTGAGCGGCGGAGAGGGCGAATGCGCCGACGGCGGCGATGAGCGGGGCCGCGGCCAACCGTCCCGTCTGGGCCACGTAGGCGGTAAGAACAGGAAAGGCTCCCCAGCCGGCGGCGAAGCCGACATCGTTGTGGACGGCCCCTCCCAGCAGCTCGAAGTTGTAGGCGACGACCAGGACAGGCCCGACGACGAGAAAGGGGACCAGGGCCCAGCCGACCTGGGCGATCCCGGCGATCCCGAGGCCGACGGCGCCTCCGAGCCCGATGCAGGCCGTCACGACCAGCGCGGCCGAGGGGATCCGGGTGCGCAGGGGGCGTCCGTGCAGTTCGTCGAGCGCGTGGGCTGCCAGGCCGACGGCGAAGAAGAAGGCCAAGAGGGTGGCGACGAGCCGGGTGGCGTTGACCACCGGTGCCAAGCAGGCACCGATCACGACATAGGCGAGGTGCCATGCGGTGTAGGGCGGGTGGAGCAGCGTCCACCAGTCCCGCCAGCCGCCCGGCCTCGCCGCGTAGAACGCGGTGCGGGGCTCGGGCCCCGGATCCCTCGGTGCCGGCGTCTCAGCCACCGGCGCGCCGCCCCCACATGACCAGCCCGCCACCGAGGCTCATCCTCCGCACGCCGACGTCCACGAATCCGGCCCCCTTCCAGGCGTCGACCGTCCAGTCCACCGGGTAGCGCCGGTAGTGGGCCGAGATGTTGGGGCCGAGGAACCGGCCGACCTCGAACCATGCCCGCCCACCCGTGATCCAGCCACCCACCGGCAACAGGAGCCGCGTGTAGAGCCACCACCAGAACCGCCAGAACCGGCTCTGGGGCAGGAGGAATTCCAGGCTGGCCACGGCGCCCCCCGGCTTCACCACCCGGGCGAGCTCGATGAGCGTGGCCTGGGGGTCGTCGACGTAGCGCAGGAGGTAGGTGAAGGTCAGGGCATCAAAGGTGCTGTCAGCGAAGGGCATCTGCTCGGCACGGCCGGCCACGAGTTGGACCCGGTCGACCATCCCGCGATGGGCCACGTTGCGCTGGCCCTGGCGCAGCATGTCGAGCGTCAGGTCGACCCCGACGACCCGGGCCGAGGAGCGATCAGCCAGCTGGAGCGCCACTCCCGCCGGTCCCGAGGCCACGTCGAGGACCAGCCCCGGCCGGTCGGGGACGATGCGGTCGACCATGGCCCGCCGCCAGCGCCCGTTCTGTCCCATCGAGAGCAGCTCGGCCAGCCGGTCGTAGCGCCCGGGCAGGGGGGTGAAGAGTTGCTGGGCGAACTGGTTCGGGTCCTCTGGGTCCGGAGTGTCCACTGCACCTCCTCGGATGCGAAGATCTCACCGTAGGCGGTCGACGCCCGGAAGGAGTGGTGTGAGTCCCAGGCGTTTTGACGTCCTCGTCGTCGGAGCGGGACCCGGCGGCAGCATCGCCGCACTCGTGCTGGCACGGGCCGGGGCCCAGGTGGCGCTGCTCGACAAGGCCCGATTCCCGCGCGACAAGGCCTGTGGCGACTTCATCGGGCCACGGGGCCTCCAAGTCCTGGATGATCTCGGGATAGCAGAGCCGCCGGGCCTCGACGTCGGCGACATGATCGTGGTGGGTCCGACCGGTCGACGGGTGACCTTGCCCTGCTTCGACGGGGAGTCGTACCCCGGTCGCGCTCGGGCGGTGCCCCGAGCGGTGTTCGACGACGCGCTGCGCACGGCGGCGCTCGAGGCCGGCGCCGTCGCCTTCGAGGGTCGGGCCGACCGTCCGCTGGGGTCGGATGCCGACCTCGACGGTTTCCTGCTCAGCGACGGCTCGGAGCTGCGTGCCGACTTCGTCATCGGGGCCGACGGGGCCAGCAGCCATGTAGCGCGGAGCGCCGGCCTGGTCGAAAGCTCCAGAGTGCTGTGGGGGTTCGCGGTGCGCTGCTATCTGGACCAGGCCGTCGACCTTCCGGCCATCACCTTGTGGGAGGAGACCCCGTGGCACGCCTTCCCCGGCTACGGGTGGATCTTCCCGGGCCCGGGGGCCACCGCCAATGTCGGTGTCGGCATCGGCACGCTGGCGGACCGCCAGGCCGGGGCCGGAGCAGTGCGGATGCTCCCGGCCTATCTCGACCACCTGGTCCATCTGGGACTCCTCGACCGGGTGCCTGTTCTGCCCCTGCCGCGCCGGCTCGGGGGATGGCTCAAGATGGGCATGGTCGGGACCACGCCAGCGGCCGGGCGGGTGCTGCTGGTCGGAGACGCCGCCGGGCTCGTCAACCCCCTGCAAGGCGAGGGCATCGCCCAGGCCATGACCAGCGGTCGGGCGGCAGCCGAAGCGGTCCTCGTGTCCCCGGGCCGGGCCTCGGCGCGCTACCGGGACGGCCTGGCGCGGACCCACCTCCCGTACCAGCGCATCACGGCGGCCGGCCACGCCGCCCTGGTCGGTCGGCCGCGGGCCGTGGCCGCGGTCGGACGCCTTCTCACGGCTCCGGTGCTGGGCCACGCGCTGGCCGGCGGATGGGGGATCTTCTGGAACGAACTGCTCGACGGGGCCGCGCCCGGGGCGCCCCGGAGGGTGGCGACGGCGTCCACGTGGCTCGGCCGGGCGGTCACGGCCCGGACCGATGTCTCCCGGTGGTTCACTCACACCTACGAAAGGCCGGCTCCGTTCGGACGAGGGAGGCGAGGGCCGTCGTGACCAGGGCTCAACGGTCATCCCCCCGCGTATGCCGGGCCATGGTCCAGCCACACGTGACTGGGCGGTGTTCAGTCGGAGGAGCCGATGCCCGGGCCGACCTTCACCGTGCCAACCGGTGAGACGGCCGGCGATCCCAGCCACCGGACCGACTCCTGGACCAGCCCGAAGACGAGCGTGTAGGCACCCTCGTCGGCGGGGGCGGTGGCCCTCCCAACCAGCTCCGCCGATTGTCTCGGATCTGCTCGCCACGCCTGGACGGATCGCTCTGGATTTCCGCCCGGTGGTTGGCCGTGGTCGTCGACCCACCATGAGGCCAAGTGAGTGGGGACCGACGAGATGGTCGGATAGCCGATCGGTATGACCGAGCGGTTTTCCACGGAAAGGTGGACGAACACGAGACCACCGGATCGCACCATCGTGGGCCAAGGCGGATTTACGGTCAGGATCACCGACTCCGGATCGGCAGCGGGGAGTGGCTGGGCGTCGAACGGCACGGGCACGCGGTGTGCGTGCCCATAGGGCAGCCCGTACCTTGGCCCTACGTAGTGCTCGGCGATCGGGCGCGGCGCGAACGGGGCCGCTTCAGGCGTCGCCACAAAGAAGGCATTGACTCCTCGGCTGTCGCAACCAACCAAGGTGTATCCCAGCTCGGACCCAAGAGCGGCCAGCGCAGCAAGACCAGCTCCGAACCGACAGGTCTCATCCCATCGGTGGTCGGCATCGTAGGGAAGCGTCCAATGCAGCTGGTCTCCGACCACGGCGTTGTATTCGATGACGACCACTCGAGGGCGGATGCTCGAGGCCACCTGCTGCCAGATCCAATAGTCGTTCCCGTCGATGTCGATCACCAGCAAATCGGGATTGCCCGGTGCACCAGCTTCGCCGAGCACCGATAGGACCGACTCCCGGTCGACAAACGACTGCGTCACGGTCACCGGACGATTCCCGACACGCGATCGAGCAGCGGCGGCCTTGTCCGCGTCGCCCTCGAGCCAGGTCCCGCTCCACCCTTGGTCAACGAGCGCGGCGGTACAGTTCTCCTCCCCATCGGCGGCCCCGATTTCGATGAAGGTCCGGTTCGTCACCCCGATGCGATGGAAGATCTCATCGATGATCCCGTCCTCACCGTTCTGGGAGTGGACCGAGTGCTCGAACCGGTGAAGGTGGAGTGGGTCGGAGTCCACCCGCTCGGCCAGGTCGGACTCTTCGCGATTCAGTGTCTCGACATACCGATTGATCTGTGCCCGACTCAACGGCTGATCCGCCGCTCTTTGATGGGCTCTGTGGATGCGATCCCACCGGTAGGTATCCAGAGATCGGCGGAGTGAGCCCATCGCGGGAATCGTACGGCACGCTCGACCCGTACCGGCCCCATTGATTGCGCTTGGTAGCCCGTCGGATGAGACCCGGCCTTCAAGGAATGTGGTTGTAGCCGGCTACGCAACAAGCAGCGGTGCAGCACATCGAGCTGGTCTGGAGCGGGCGACGGGAATCGAACCCCCGTTCCCAGAAGGGAGGGGAAGTCAGTCGTTCGTTTCGGCGAGCGTTTGAAGGGGTGAGCCGTTCCGGTAGGTGCCCACGGCGAAACAGAGGGGGTGGTTGCGACCCCGGCACGACACCCCACCCAGCGTGCTGTAGGAGCCGGGGTCGGGGCTGGCAACGACGGCCCATGTGGACCCGTCCCACGTCTCGATCAGCGTCTGGCGAGCACCGGGACCGCCGTGGTAGCCCACGGCAGTGCAGGCAGTCGACGTGATACATGATGCTGATAGGAAGAAGTTGTCTTGGGCCGGAACGCCCGGGCTGGGAGCGATTGACCAAAGAGAGCCGTTCCACGATTCGACCAGCGTTTGGATGGAGGTTCCACCGGAGGTGTCGCCGACAGCGATGCAGGTTCGGCGTCCCCGGCACGACACCCCGAAGAGTTGGATGCTCTGGGTGGTCGACGTGTTGGCGCCGGGAACGACCGTCCACGTCGACCCGTCCCACGTCTCGATCAAGGCCCGATTGGCGAACCCGGTCGAGGTGGTGTAGCCGACCGCCGTGCAAGATCGCGGGCGTCCACACGACACGTCAAACAATTGGTTGTGCTCAGTGCTCGACGTGTTCGCACTGGGAACGATCGTCCACGCCGACCCGTCCCACTCCTCGGCCAGAGTCCGGTAGAGGCCGCTAGCGGCGTACTCGCCGACCGCGCTACAGGCGCGGGGACCGGAGCAGGACACTCCCGACAGGGCGTTCTGCTGGGTGGTCGACGTATCGGGGCTGGGGACGACTGTCCAGGCGGACCCATTCCACGACTCGATCAGCGTTTGATCGGTGGCGCCGACCAGTTGGTAGCCCACCGCTGTGCACGCGGATGGGCTGGTGCACGACACCGAGACCAGGAAGTTGTTTTGGGTGGTCGACGTGTTGGCACTGGGAACGACTGTCCACGTCGACCCGTTCCACTCCTCGGCGAGCGTCCGGTAGGTGCCGCCGGCGGAGTAGTAGCCCACCGCGCTACAGACGCGGGGACGAGCGCATGATATGTCGCGCAAGGTGTTTTCTTGGTTTGAGGCAGTGTTGGAGCTGGGGACAACTCTCCAAGGGGCGGGACCTGCCGAGGCGGGTGCCCCGTCGGAGACCACCGCGACCCCGATCACGAGGATGGCCGCCACTCCGACCTGGAGGATCAGACGTCTCAACATACCCACCCCCATCTCGACTCCTCAGAGAACCACAAACGGAACCTGAGCAGCTAGAGCTGGTTGGAGCGGGCGACGGGAATCGAACCCGCGTTCCGAGCTTGGGAAGCTCGTGTTCTGCCTCTGAACTACGCCCGCGTGCGGGGGCCACACTATCTCCTGCCCACGACACGTTCGCCGGCGGTGAACCTGGCCGAGCTACGCCTGGCCTGCTGCGTCCCACTATCGTCTGTCCGGCATGGTTCTCTCCGACCGCTCCATACGCGAGGCGCTAGCCGCCGGCCACATCAAGATCGACCCCCTCGACGAAGACTGCATTCAGCCTTCATCGGTGGATCTCCATGTCGACCAGTACTTCAGGCTGTTCCGCAACCACACCAGTCGGGTGATCGACGTGCGCGAGAACCTAGAGGACCTGACCGAGCTGGTCGACACCGGCGAGGAGCCCTTGATTCTCCACCCCGGCGAGTTCGTGCTGGGCTCCACCAAGGAGAAGGTGACTCTTCCCGACGATCTGGTCGCCCGTCTCGAGGGCAAGTCCTCCCTCGGCCGCCTGGGCCTTCTGATCCATTCCACCGCCGGCTTCGTCGACGCCGGCTGGGAGGGCAACCTCACCCTGGAGCTGTCCAACGTGGCCAACCTGCCCATCACCGTCTACCCGGGCATGAAGATCGGGCAGATCAGCTTTCTGCAGATGACGACCGCGGCCGACAAGCCGTATGGCTCGGACGGCCTCAGGTCGAAGTACCAGGGCCAGTGGGGCCCGACCCCCAGTCGGTATGCCGACAACTTCCGCTCGTGATCGGCCCGCGGTGGTCTCAGGGTCCTCCCCACCTTTGTTACTCTTCAGTAACCACCTAGGAGGAACGCAGTGCCCCTCAGACTCGCCTTAGGACTCGGCATCACGGTGGTGATGTTCGCCATCGCCGGCCGCCGGTTCTTCTGGCTCTTCCAATTGATCTCCGCCGGACAGCCGGCCGTGCCCTCACGGTTCAAGGACGTGCCCAAGCGGGTCAAGGCCGAGCTGGTGGAGGTGGGCGGTCAGAAGAAGCTGCTGCAGTGGACGGTCCCGGGCCTGGCTCATGCCTTCACCTTCTGGGGATTCACCATCCTGATGCTGACCATCCTCGAGGCCTACGGCGCCCTCTTCCAGCGCGACTTCCACATACCTCTCATCGGTCACACCGCCTTCATCGGCTTCCTCGAGGACTTCTTCACCGTGGCCGTGCTGGTGTCGCTCCTGGTCTTCGTGGCCATCCGGGTCAAGCACTCCCCGAAGCGCGAGAACCGCCGCTCCCGCTTCTTCGGCTCCCACACCGGGGCTGCATGGCTGGTCCTCCTCATGATCTCCGGCGTCATGATCACCCTGCTCCTCTACCGCGCCGCTCAGGTCAACACCGGCAACTTCCCGTACGGCTGGTGGGCCTTCGCCTCCCACGGAGTGGCCAACGTGCTCAAGCCGCTGGGCACCGGGGTCAACAGCGTCATCGAGACGGTGGCCCTGGTGGCCAACATCGCCATCATCACCGGGTTCCTCGTCTTCGTGTCGTATTCCAAGCACCTCCACATCTTCATGGCCCCGATCAACGTGGCGACCTCCCGTCGCCCCCGGGCCCTCGGGGCCCTGGCCTCCACCCCGGACATGTCCATGGAGGACGTGGGCGAGGAGGACGAGGTGGTGTTCGGGGCCGGCCGCATCGAGGACTTCTCGTGGAAGCAGCTGTTGGACATGGCCACCTGCACCGAGTGCGGCCGTTGCCAGTCCCAGTGCCCGGCCTGGAACACCGGCAAGCCGCTGTCACCCAAGTTGGTGATCATGGACCTCCGCGACAATCTGTTCTCGTCCGCAGAGCGGGTGATGGCGAAGAACCGGGCCGCCGGCGTCGAGGTGGAAAGCCTGGTCCCTTCCATCATCGACCCGGACGTGCTCTGGTCCTGCACGACCTGCGGCGCCTGCGTCGAGGAGTGCCCCGTGGACATCGAGCACATCGACACCATCATCGACATGCGCCGGTACGAGGTCTTGATGGAGTCGAGATTCCCGACCGAGGCAGGACTCATGCTGCGCAACATCGAGAACCAGGGGGACCCCTGGGGCCTGGGCAGGTCCAAGCGCACCGACTGGACGGACGGGCTCGACTTCGAGGTCCCCGTGGTCACCGGCACGATCCCCGACGACGTCGAGTACCTCTATTGGGTCGGATGCGCCGGCGCCCTCGACGAGCGGGCCCGCAAGGGGACCCAGGCCACGGCCCGCATGCTCCACCGGGCCGGCGTCAGCTTCGCCATCCTCGGGCCCAAGGAGAGTTGCACCGGGGATCCGGCCCGTCGCCTCGGGAACGAGTACCTGTACCAGGAGCAGGCCCGCATGAACATCGAGACCCTGGGGGCGGCCGGGGTCAAGAAGGTCATCGCCACCTGCCCCCACTGCTTCAATTCTCTCTCCAACGAGTACCCGTCCCTCGGAGGCGACTTCGAGGTCATCCACCACAGCCAGCTCCTCGACCACCTGGTGTCCGCGGGCAGGCTGACCCCCGGCGGGGGCTACCAGGGCACTGTGACCTACCACGACCCCTGCTACCTGGGCCGCCACAACCGGGTCTTCGACGAGCCCCGCTCGGTCATCGATGCCATACCCGGGGCCACCCAGGTGGAGATGCGACGCTGCCGCGAGAAGGGCTTCTGTTGCGGGGCCGGGGGGGCCCGCATGTGGCTGGAGGAGAACATCGGCAAGCGGGTCAACATGGAGCGCACCGAGGAGGCCCTCGGGACCGGTGCCGACGTCGTGTCGACCGCCTGCCCCTACTGCATGATCATGCTGGACGACGCCGTCCGAGCCCATGCGAAGGAGGACGACGTGCGGGTCCTCGACCTCTCGCAGTTGCTGGAGGAGTCGATGGGCGATGCCGAGCCGGTGGCCGTGGGTAGCGGCGCACCGGTCGATCAGTTGTCTGCCGGCCTACCCACCGGGACGTCGGAGTCCGCTGACGAGTAGGTGCGGGGTGCCTAGGTGCGGCGTGCCGGCCGCCCGGTCGTCAGGTCAGTCGTAGGCGACGGCGTCGGCTTCACGCAGGCGGTTGGCCATGGCCGCCAACATCTTGCGGCCGATGGTGGGCACCGACTGCAGCAGGCCGTTGAACTGCCGCTGGGAGAGCACCAGCACGTCCAGGTCCGTCTCCGACGTCACCGAGGCGGAGCGGGGCCGGCGGTCGAGCAGGGCCAGCTCGCCGAAGTGGTCGCCCGGCCCGAGGGTGGCCACCTTCTTACCGTTGCGGGTGACCACGGCCGTTCCGGTGACAACGATGAAGAACTCGAGTCCGATCCGCCCTTCTTCGACCAGGACCTTCCCCTTGGGCACTTCGATCTCGTCCAGCGAGCTCCGGATCTTGCGGAGCTCGGACGCCGTGCAACTGGAGAACAGCCAGATGGTCTTCAGGTCCAAAGCCTTGGGGCGTGCGGCCATGGTCGGAGGCTAGTGCAGGGCGTCCAGACGCGTCGGGTGCCGCGCCTCGGCCCCGTCGACCCCGCTGTTACAGTTCCCCCATCTCTGGAGCCGCAGACTCAGACACGAGCCGACCGACAGCCGGGGTGAAGAGGCCGTGATCGCTCCGGAATCGAGCCGACCGACAACTCCCGCTTCCGCCGGCGCCGCTCCGAGGTCCGACGCAACCGTTGGATCCGATGAGCCCGTCACGACACTGCGCGGGGCCCGCGTCGAGGTCGATGTCGGCCGTGCCGCCCAGGTGGTCTCCGGCGTCTGCCTGGCGGCGATCGCCGTCACAGCTGTCATTCTCCTGATCGCCGGCATCCAGAAGAACCAACAGATAACCAGCCTGCAACGGCACGGGGTACCGGTGGGCGTCACGGTGTCCAACTGCATCGGCCTGATGGGTGGGAGCGGCACCAACGTGGCCGGGTACGCCTGCACGGGGACGTACACCGTGAACGGTCACATCTACACGGAGGCCATTCCCGGAACCGCCCTGCACCAACCGGGATCCACCGTCCAGGGCGTCACCGTGCCCGGCGACCCGGGGCTCCTGTCCACACCCGGCCAGGTGGCCGGTAACCGCGCGTCGTGGAGAGTCTTCATTGCTCCGGCAGTCCTGCTCGCCGGGCTGGCGGTGCTGGTGGTGATCGTGGTCCGCAGGCGGAGCCACCGCGCCGAACGCGACGCGGCACCGGCGCGCCGACGGCACGTGCCCGCCGGAACGGGAGGACCGGGGGCGAGGTAGCCTGTCGCATGCCCAGCCGTGATCCTGACGCTGTCGACGGCGGTGATCCGCCCGAGTCGAGCGGCTGGCAACGCTTCACCGGCGCGCTGAGCAATTTCATGCTGAAGCCGGCCGACGCCGGGGGCAAGGAGCCGCGCCGGCCGACCTCCGACCCGGAGGGCCCGACCACCGTCCCCGAGATCGAGGCGGCCATCAAGCGCGCCAACGACAAGGAGCGCAACATCGGGCTGGTGGTGGCACCGTTGGCCGCCGCCATCGGCCTGTTGATCACGTCCAGCCTGGTGGCCAACGACCCCAAGGCTCTGCTCAGTAACGGCCATGTCAACACGCTGCACGTGAACCCGTCGGTCTACGTCGAGTTCGGCCTGGTGGCCATGGGACTGGCGGTGTTGATGCTGGCCATGGCGTGGTTCCGCAAGCGGCTCTACCTGGGCATCGCCACGGCCCTCTACGGGCTCTCCCTCTTCAACCTGCACTACCCCGGTTTCGGGGTGCCGTTCGTGCTGGTCGGGGCCTGGTACCTCGTCCGTGCCTACCGGCTGCAGCAGAAGCTCAAGGTGGCCAAGGCGACCGACGGCGTCGGCTACGGCCCGACGCCCGCCCGCCCGCAGCCCAGCAAGCGCTACACCCCACCGGCAGCACCGCCCCGGCGGTCGCCGAAGCCGAAGCGGGGCAAGGAGCTGGAAGCGGGCTGAGCCCGCCCTGGCCCGCGCCCGGGCCAGGCAACCCCCTTTGCACGATCTCCCCGCGGCCGTTCGCGCCCGCGGCGAGCCCGTTCCGGCCGCTCTGAACTGCGGGTTCGTGGCAGTTCACGCGTTGGTAACACGGATGTGACCGTGCCGAAATCCTCGGACTGCATTGTTTGCTCGGCAAGTCGACCTGCCCGTCTTGCCCTCGCCGTCCTCATGCCGAAAGGCGGAGGGGCTTCGAGAAGCAGTTACCGAAGAGAGGAGCACTCAACCGTGCTAACCGCAGCAATAACGTCCGTTCCATATCCGAGCTGGCTCAACACCGGCGACAACACATGGCAGCTGACCGCGGCCACGTTCGTCGGCCTGATGAGCCTCCCCGGTCTGGCGGTCTTGTATGCGTCGATCGTCCCCAAGAAGTGGGCCGTCAACGTGGTCGGCATGATGTTCGCCGGGTTCTCCCTGGTGATGCTCGGCTGGTTCCTGTGGGGATACAAGATGGGATTCGGTGCGAACTCGGTCGGAGGTGGGGTCAAGAACGGAGTGCAGACCCAGCTGACCGGGGTCGGATGGGTGAGCCACTTCTTCGACAACCTCATCGGGAAACCGGGCACCGTCACCAGTACGGCCGGCCTCCAGGGCCAGGCGGTGTCGGCAGCGAACACCGCCGTCCCCTTCCACTTCCCGACGTCGTCCTTGGCGTACTTCCAGTTCGTGTTCGCCGCCATCACCCCTCTGCTCTTCCTGGGCAGCGTGCTCGGGCGGATCAAGTTCAGCGCCTGGTGCCTGCTGGTGCCGTTGTGGTCGACCTGTGTGTACTCGGTCGACGCCTTCCTGCTGTGGGGTGGCGGGTACTTCGCCCAGGAGGGCTCGCTCGACTTCTCCGGCGGGTACGTGATCCACATGTCGGCCGGCGTGTCCGGCTTCGTGGCGGCGTGGGTCCTCGGGCCGCGGCTCTTGCGGGACCGACAACACTTCCTACCCAACAACCTGGTCATGGCCGCGGTCGGCGCCGGGATCCTCTGGCTGGGCTGGAACGGATTCAACGGTGGTGACCCGTACTATGCCGGCGCCGATGCCGCGGCCGCCGTGGTCAACACCAACCTGGCCACCGCCGCCGGGGTGCTCGTCTGGATCGCCATGGACGCCTGGCTGACCAAGGAGAAGAAGCCCACCTTCTTGGGGGCGGTGAACGGCATGATCTGCGGTTTG
>DASZJN010000052.1:0-2362 GCA_035948045.1 Acidimicrobiales bacterium
CCGAGACCGGAGGGGGGCCTCCGACTCGGCGAGCCGACCTACCAGCGCTCGGCGAGCCGACCTACCAGCATAGCGCCCCTGTCCGGTCCCGGCCAGGGCGTCCTGCCTGCCCAGGGGCCGTGGGGCCCGACCGCCACCAGGGCCGGACGGGGGGCCCTCAGGGAAGGGTGAGGACCTCGGGGCCGTCGTCGGTGACGGCGATGCTGTGCTCGAAATGGGCCGACAGCCTGCCGTCGGCGGTGACCACGCTCCAGCCGTCCTCGAGCACCCGGGTGCCGGGCCCCCCGGCGTTGACCATGGGCTCCACCGCGAACACCATCCCGGTCTTGAGCATCGGCCCGCCCTGGCCCGGCCAGTAGTTGGGCACCTGGGGCTCCTCGTGCATGGCGGTCCCGATGGCGTGCCCGACGTACTCCCGCACGACCGAGAACCCGGCCCCCTCGGCCACCTTCTGGACCGCCCGGCCGACCTCGTGGAGGCGGTTCCCGCCCCGGAGCTGGTCGATCCCGGCCCACAGGCTCCGCTCGGTGGTCTCGATGAGGCGCCGCGCCTCGGCCGACACCTCCCCGATGGCCATGGTGAAGGCGGCGTCACCGTGGTAGCCCTCGACGATGGCACCACAGTCGATCGACAAGATGTCGCCCTCCTCGAGGGCGTAGGCCCCGGGGATGCCGTGGACGATCATGTCGTTGGGCGAGGTGCAGATCACCGCCGGGTACCCCCGGTAGTGGAGGAAGTTGGACTTGGCGTCCCGGCGTTCGAGGACGTCACGGGCGACGGCGTCGAGCTCGGCCGTGGTGACCCCGGGCTTGGCCGCCTCCCGGGTGGCCGCGTGCATCTCGGCCACGACCCGCCCGGCCCGGCGCATCTTGGCGATCTCCTCGACGGTGCGCCTCACCGGGACGTTCCCCTGGTCCGCCGCTCCTCGGCCGCCCGGATGATCCGGCGCAGTACGGCGTCGGGCGAGCCCACTCCGCTGACCTTAGCGAGCTGGCTGCGCGACTCGTACCACTCGATGAGAGGTGCAGTCTGGCGTTCGTAGAGCTCGAGACGGCGCCGGATGGCGTCTTCGGTGTCGTCCTGGCGTTGGATGACCTCACCACCGCAGACGTCGCACATCCAGTTGACCTTGGGCGGAGTCGACACCGAGTAGTTGGCGCCGCAGTCGGTGCACACCCGCCGGCTGGCCAGGCGGCGCAGGGCCTGGGCCGTGGGCACCTCGATGTCGACGGTCAGGTCCAGCGATCCCGGCGCCAACAGGGCCGCCACGGCTTCGGCCTGGTGCGTGGTACGAGGACAACCGTCGAGGATGAAGCCCCGAGCCCTGGCGTCGGGCTCGGACAGACGCTGGGCGATCATCTCCATGATGAGGTCGTCCCCGAGCAGGTCGCCGCTGTCCATGGTCTCTTGCACCTTGAGGCCGAGGGACGAGCCCGTCTTCACCGCGGCGCGCAGCATGTCGCCCGTGGAGATGTGCGGGACCACGTAGTGGTGCGACAGGCGCACGCACTGGGTTCCTTTGCCGGCCCCCTGTTTGCCGAGGACCACGAGCCTGACGCCGGGTACCACCGTCAGCTACTTGAGGAAGCCCTCGTAGTTCCGCATCATGAGCTGGCTGTCGATCTGCCGCATCGTCTCGAGCGATACGCCCACGGCGATCAGCAACGTCGTCCCGTAGAACGGGTAGCCCCGGATGTTCCACAGTGCCATGAGCAGAGATGGCAGCACGGCCACCAAAGCCAGGTACAGGCCCCCCGGAACGGTGATGCGGTTCAAGATGCGCGCCAGATAGCGCTCAGTGGGCGGGCCCGGCCTGATGCCGGGGATGTAGCCGCCCTGCTTGCGGATGATGTCGGCCTGCTGGTGCGGGTCGAAGGCCACATACACGTAGAAGAAGGTGAATGCGAAGATCAGGATGCCGTAGGAGACCACGTACAGGAGGCTCGTCGGCGTGATGTGGTTGTTCACAAAGGTCCGGAACCCGGTCCAGGGGATGATGTTCGCCAACAGCACGGGGATGTAGAGCAGGGAGTTGGCGAAGATGATCGGGATCACGCCGGACTGGTTGACCTTGAGCGGGATGTAGGTCGAGGACCCCCCGTACATCCGCCTGCCCACCACCCGCTTGGCGAAGGTCACGGGGATGCGACGCTGACCCTGCTCCATGAAGACCACGACCACGAGCAGCACCAGGGTCAGGGCCACGATGACCCCGAATTTGAGGCTGCCCCCCTGGGTGAGCACGGCGGTGCCGCCGGCGGGGATGCCGGCCGTCACGTTGGCGAAGATGATGATGGACATGCCGTTGCCGATGCCGCGTTGGGTGATGAGCTCGCCCAGCCACATGACGAAGGCGGTTCCG
>DASZJN010000053.1:0-1683 GCA_035948045.1 Acidimicrobiales bacterium
GCCAGCTGGGTCAGGGTGCCCCCGAGGACCAGCCCGATGGCGGCCCCGCCCCCGGCGATACCGCCGTAGACGCCGAAAGCCCGGGCCCGCTCGTGCGGCTCGGTGAAGGTCACGGTGAGAAGCGAGAGGGCGGCGGGGGCCATGACGGCGGCGAAGGCACCCTGGAGGGCACGGGCGCCGAACAGCATGGCCGAATTCTGGGCCAGTCCGCCGAGGGCGGACGCGGCGGCGAACCCCAGCAGCCCGACGAAGAACATCCGGCGGCGGCCGAGGTAGTCGGCGATCCGCCCGCCGAGCAGCAGCAGGCTGCCGAAGGACAGTGTGTAGGCGGTCATGACCCACTGGCGGTTGGCCACCGAAATGTGCAGGGCCCGCTGGGCCGAGGGCAGGGCGACGATGACAACCGAGGCGTCGAGGACGATCATGAGCTGGGCCACGGCGATGACCATCAGGGCCCAGTAGCGACGAGGATCGGGTTGGTCGACCTGCACTGGATCGCCTGGTCGGACAAGTTCGGTGGTCGTCATGGGTGACTCCTTTGTGGGCCGCTGCCTGTCCCTGTTGTCCTGGTCGCCTGGGGTCAGGGCCCTGGCTTTCCGGGACGGAACTGATATACTCGGAGCGGTGGTTCCGGTTATCCGGACACTATACGGAACGATAGTTCCGGTTGTCAAGGTCACGAGAGGAATTCAAATTGGTGGCCCGAGCCGGGGGGCATGGTGTGGAGTCCAGGGGGATGAAGTGAACGAAGCCGGTGGTGCGACCGCGGTTCGCGGCGGTGGAGAGGCGTCAGTCGCCGACGAGGCGGCGGTGCGCCCCATGCGGGCCGATGCGGTGAGGAACCGCAGACTGATCCTGGAGGCGGCCGAGGAGGTATTCGCAGCCCAGGGCGTGTCGGCACCGATCGACGCCGTGGCCGAGCGGGCCGGCGTCGGGGTCGGGACCCTCTACCGCCACTTCCCCACCAAGGAGGCGCTGTTCGAGGCCATCGTCCTGACCAGGCTCGAGGAGTTGGTGGCGGCGGCCGCTGCCGGCGCCGAGCGTGATGATGCCGGCGAGGCGTTCTTCTCGTTCCTCAGGCTCTTTGCCGGCAAGCTCTCGAACAAGCACGACCTGATCGACGCCCTCGGCGCCGAGGGCATCGACATCAAGTCCCGGTGCGCGGGCATGGCCGGGGACCTCGAGTCGGGTCTCGAGACCATGATCCGTCGGGCCGAGGCCGCCGGTGCCGTCCGCGACGGCATCACCCCCAAAGAGGTGCTCGGGCTCGTGGTCGGCCTGTGCCAGGCCACCGAGCGCCCGGAGTTCGACGGCGTCTCCCGCCAGCGGATGGTGGATGTCGTGTGCGCCGGACTCCGTCCTCCCGCGTAGTCCTCCCCAGGGTGGGGACGATCTGATCGCTCGACGGCAGCGCCCGGTGCCACCGGGTCGCGGGGGCTCCCGTTCCGGGCCGGTCCTCGTGAGGGTGAAGGATGGCAACCGAGCCGTCCGCACTCGATGAAGGAGAGACTGCGATGAAGGAGTACCTGCTTTCCGTAAACACCGACTGGGATGCCGAACCGCCCGCCCCCGAGGTCATGGAGCGCGCCTACAAGGCGGTCGAGGCGTTCAACGCCGACCTCCAGAAGGCGGGAGCGTGGGTGTTCGCCGGTGGGCTCCAGCCGCCCAGCACGGCCACGGTCG
>DASZJN010000054.1:0-5725 GCA_035948045.1 Acidimicrobiales bacterium
GAAGCAGAGTCCCTGGCTTACTACATCGACCACGGTTATGTCGTCTTTCCAGGCGCCGTGAAGGACGAATTGATCGACGACTACCTCGCCTTCTTCGAGTCGGCTTGGGATGACGCTCCACCAACGGTCGTTGCCTTTCACCAGGGGAGGCCCCAACGCCTTTCCCGGTCCCTCTACGACGGGGTCGCAAAGGTCAGTTGCTTGCACTGGTATTACCCGCGTGCAAATGAACTCATCTATCCGTCCGTCGTCTTGCGATTTTTGACGCTTCTCTACGATCGACCGCCGGTCGCGTTCCAAACCATGTCGATGCGAAAAGGCTCCGAGGAGCCGCTCCACATCGACACCGGGCCCCTGACGCTCACCGAACCGATGACCATGGCGGCATCGTGGCTGGCCCTGGAGGACGTCGAGCCCCAGTCCGGAGAGTTCCAGTTCGTTCCGGGGAGCCATGCCCTGCCCGAGCTTCTCCATCATGGAACGGCGAAGGGTCACGGCGGCGACATGACCGAATACGGACTGATCCTGCAGAGCCTTCAACGGATGTGCATCGAGCGGGGACTGAGAACCGAGCGATTCGCAGCCAAGAAGGGCGACCTATTGATTTGGCACGCAGATCTGCTCCATGGCGGCGCACCGATCGAGGATATGCAGCGAACAAGGAAGAGCTTCATTGCTCATTTCATGCCCCTCGGAGTCATGCCAACCTTCTACGATTTCTCGGGTGTCAGCGCGATCCCGTACTCGAGCGGTGGCTACATCCTTGATGACTACAAGATTACCGAGCGAGCGAAACCTCAGCCGACAACACGCCTGGGAGCCTTGAAAGCACGGATCCCCTTGCCCGTGAGGGCGGCAATGCGGAATCGCCTCGATCAAGCGAGATCTGCGATTCAAGCCCGTTTGAATCACTGAGCCAAGTCGTCGGCGCGGTCATGCCACCCACACCGACTTCACATTGCAGAACTCGCGCAGGCCCTGGACCGAGAGCTCGCGCCCGATTCCGGAGCTCTTGATCCCGCCGAACGGGAGTTGGGGCATGGACACCACCATCCCGTTGACGAACACCTGACCAGCTTGCAGCTCGCTGACGAACCGTTGTTGCTCGTCGGGGTCGTTGGTCCAGACGCTGGAACCCAAGCCGAATTCGGTCCCGTTGGCCACCGCCAGGGCCTCGTCGGCGTCCCTCACCGTGTAGAGGAGGGCCACCGGACCGAATACCTCCTCGGTAGCCACCCGCATGGCGGGCGTGATTCCGGTGATGACGGTCGGCCGGTAGAAGAAGCCGGGGCGGTCCGGGCCTTCGGGACCGACGACTCGTTCACCGCCGCAGAGGATGGTGGCTCCATGCTCCCGGGCATCGTCGACCTGGGCGGCGATGGTGTCGCGTGCCGCCGCGGTGACCAGCGGCCCGACCTCGGTGGCGGGGTCGAAGGGGTCGCCCACCGACAGCGCCTCCATGCCGGCCACGAAGCCCTCGGTGAACCTGTCGGCCACCCCCTTGTGGACGATGAACCGCTTGGCGGCGATGCAGGACTGGCCGGCGTTCTGCACCCGCGCCTGCACGCCCACCGAGATGGCCCGGTCGAGATCGGCAGACGGCAGCACGATGAAGGGGTCGCTGCCGCCGAGCTCGAGGACGATCTTCTTGCCCACTGCCCCGGCCTGGGTGGCCACGGCCCGGCCGGCTCCCACGCTGCCTGTGAGGGTCACCGCCGCCACCCGGGGGTCGGCGATGATGGCCGGCACCTGGTCGGTTCCGACCAGGAGGGTTTGGAAGACACCATCCGGTGCGCCGGCCCGCCGCAAGAGATCCTCCAACAACAGCGCCGTGCGGGGCACGCTGGGGGCGTGTTTGAGCAGCCCGACGTTGCCGACCATGACCGCGGGGGCGAGGAACCTGACCACCTGCCAGAGCGGAAAGTTCCAGGGCATGATGGCCAACACCGCCCCCAGCGGCTGGTAGGTGACCAGGCCCAGTGAGGCGTCGAGGGGCACTTCCTCGTCGGTGACCATGGCCTCGGCGTGCTCGGCGAACCAGCGGAACCCGCTGGCACACTTGGCCACCTCGGCTTTGGCCTGTGCGAAGGGCTTCCCCATCTCGGTGGTGACCATGTGGGCGAGGTCGGGAAGCTCGCCTTCGAGCAACTCGGCCACCGTGACGAGCAGGCGCGACCGCTCGGCGAAGGTGCTCTTGGCCCAGAGGGGGGCGGCGGACGCCGCCGCGGCCAGGCGAGCCTCCACCCCGGCGGCGTCGTAGGGCTCGAACGACTGCAGCAGCTCCCCGGTGGAGGGGTTGACGGTGGCGATGGGGGGACCGGCATCGACGGGGCTCATCGGGCCAGTATCGCTCATGGTGGCCCGGGACCGGTCCCGTCTCTTCCTGTCGATCGGGTGTCACACCTCGTCGACGAGACCCGGGATCAGGGAGCGCTGCAACTTGCCGGTCGCCGTGCGGGGAAGGGCGGGGAACACCACGTACTGCTTCGGTCGCTTGTAGCCGGCGAGCCGGCCAGCGGCATGGGCCCTGACCTTCTCGATCAGCGCATCCGCCGAGACCTCTCTCAGCGCACCAGGCGAGGCGCCATGCCATCGACTCGCCGGCACAACCGCGGCACACACCCGTTGGCCCCAGCGTTCGTCGGCCAGGCCGAAGACGGCGACCTCGGTCACGCCGTCCACCTCGGCCAGCACCGCTTCCACCTCGGCTGGATAGACATTGACCCCGCCACTGATGATCAGGTCGTCCCGCCGACCGTCGAGGTAGAGGTAGCCGTCGGCGTCGAGCCGCCCGAGGTCGCCGACCGTGAACGCACCGTCCCTCCAAGCCGCCGAGGTCTTGACCGGATCGTCCCAGTATTCGAAACGGGCGAAGTCCGGCGGACGGCACCAGATGGTGCCGTCGTCGTCGACCGACAGCGACCGGCCACTCCGGGCCCGTCCCACCGTGCCGGGACGGGCCTCCCACGCGTCAGGCGGGCACACGGTGAACTGCCCCTCGGTAGAGCCGTAGAACTCCCACAGGACCCCGGGCCCCACCCGCGCCAGGGCCTCTCGCTTCAGGGACGGGGGGCAGGGCGAGCCGGCGTGGACCAGCAGCCTCAGCGAGTCGAATCGGCGCCAGCGACGGGGCCCGGCGGAGAGCAGGCGGGCCAGGGCGGAGGGAGCCATGAAGGTGGTGGTCGGCACCGGCCCGTAGCGACCGCCCAGGGCCTGTCGAGCCACGTCGGCGTCGAATCGGCTCAGGATGATGCAGGTGCCGCCGCGCAGCAGCGTGCCCGCGGCGAACCGGATCGACACCGAGTGGTACATCGGCGAGCACACCAGATGGACGTCGTCGGGTCCGAATGCCCACTGGCCGGCCTCGTCGGCGAAGGCCGCCTCTGCGGTGCCAGCGTCCCAGAGACCGGACCACACGCCCTTCGATCGACCCGTGGTGCCCGATGTGTAGTGCATGGGCCGGGACAGTGGGAAGGGTGCGAGGTCCACCGGCGAACCGGTATCCAGAGCAGCCAGCCGAGCAGCGTCTCCGATGACCAGCTCCGGTCGGGCATCGGCCAGGAGCTGATCCCGCTCGGCGTCGAGCAGGGTGGCGTTCAACAGCACCGGAACCATGCCGACCCGGAGGGACCCGAGGACCGCGCACAGTAGAGCGCCCGAGGACGGCAGGGAGAATGCGACGCGGTCGCCCGGCACCAGACCGGAGGCCACCAGGGCCCCAGCGGCCCGGCGTTGCGCCCCCTCAGCGTCTTCGGCGGACAGCACCTCCACCGTCACCGCGCGGGTCATGGGAGCTCCTCGGTGGGAAGCACGGCCACCTCGGCCCTCGCCGTCGGAAGGTCGCCCAGGGCAGCGAAGATGGCCGGTCGGAATGCGGCGATGCCCACCATCCCGACCAACAGGACGATGGCGCCGCCGATGGTGACCGACCGGACCCCGATGTGGTTGGCGATCGCCCCTTGGAGGACGGCGCCGATCGGGTAGACGATGCCCAGGGACATCATGTAGATGCTCAGGATCCGACCACGCACGTCGACCGGGGCGCGCAGCTGCACCACCGTGTTGAGTCCGGCCAGCACGGCGATGTAACCGGCCCCCACGGCCAAAAAGGCCACCACCGACCACCACAGGGTCGGAGCGATCGCATAGAGGGCCAACAGCACCGGCAAGATGAACATCGCCGTCTGCAACATGGTGCGCCGCCCCAGCCGCTCGGCCAGCGACGGCAGCGCCAATGCCCCGGTCACCGCGCCCACGCCCTGGGCGGTCACCAAGATGGCGGTTCCGGCGGCGACGGAAATCCCTCCCCGATGATGGAGTACTCCCGACATGGAGGGCACCAGGGCGATGAATGGCGACGCCAACAGGGCCACGAAGGCGATGAGGCCGATGGCGGCACGGCAGCCGGGTTCGGCTCTTGCCGCCCGGACCCCGGCGGCGATGCGGGCCGCCATCCCGTCGTCGTCTCCTCGGCCGACCGGTTTCGGCAGGCGGATCAGGGTCAGCGCCACGACCACCGCCCCGAACGAGGCCGCGTTGAGCCCGAAGACCAACCCGTAGTCGTGGGTCAGCAGGGCCAAGCCGGCCAGCGCCGGCCCCACCACTCGTCCCAGGTTGAACTGCGCCGATGACAGGGAGACCGCTCCCAGCAGGTCCTCGGTCGGCACCAGGTCGGGGACCATGGCCTGGTAGGCGGGGAAGCCGACGGCACCGGAGGCCCCGCCCAGAAAGGCCAGGATCACCAGGACGGTGGGTGGGTCGTGACCGGTGGCGGCCAGCACGGCCAGAAGAGCGGCGAAGGTCATCTCAGCCAGCGTCGTGACGATGAGCCAGCATCGCCGGTCCAGGCGGTCGGCGAGCGCCCCTCCGAGCGGGGCCAGGAGGCCGATGGGGATGAAGGCGGCGGCGGCCACGAGGCCGGTCCAAGCGGGCTGTCCGGTGCGGGCGTACACCAGCACCCCGAGGGCGACGGTCTGCATCCACGTGCCCACGTTGGACACCAGGGCGGCCGACCAGATGAGGGCGAAGTTCCGCGAACGGAGCGGGCGGAGTGAAGCCAGGGCCACCGAGCGACCCTACCGGGCACCGACCGGCCGCATGCCGCCTCGGACGGAGGGAACAGCCGGGCGGGCGCGCCCGGGCGTGTGGCTACCCCTCGTGGCTGGAGCTACTGCTGTGTGTCGCGCTTCGCCTTGCGCCGCGGCCTCAGAGCGAACCACCAGATACTGGCCATGGTGGCCAGCACACCCAGGCCGGCCATGGGCTTGGCAATCTTGCGGGAACGATCGGACATCCCGTCGACGTTACCTGGCCCAGGCAGCAGCCCCAACCCCCTGCCTCGGCTCACCATCGAGGCACTCTCGTTGCGCCGCCCCGACGTCTCCGACCGGCTCCCGCCCCCCGCTACTCCGGGGACCGCGGATCAGGCACCCGGAATCGCACAGCTCCGCCGCCCCCGATGCCGGCGTGCCGTCCACAAAGGGGTCGAGAATCAACCACGCCAGCCCTGTCGGATCCGCACATGGCGGGCGAAGGACGCCGATATTCGCCACACTGCGGACGTTGATGCCCATGTGGGCGTCCCCCGGTTCGCAACTGTGCTCTCAGGTCAAGCAGTAGAGGGCAGACCGAGTGCCTGGGTCAGGAGCGGTTCGAGGAAAAACGAGTAGCTGGCCGTGATGTGCCAGCTGTCCCAGTACACCTGGAACTTCCCGATGACGGCTGT
>DASZJN010000055.1:0-5213 GCA_035948045.1 Acidimicrobiales bacterium
CGCTCCCGATGCGGAGGCCCTTGAGCCCGCACTCATCGATCAGCCGGCCGGCGGAATCGCCGGGGGGATTGGTGAACACCGATCCGGCGTTGCTCCCCCCGGGCTGGTTGGCGCGCCGCCATCGCACGATGGCGTCGATGGCGGCTCTGCCCGCCTCGGGAGATCCGGGCTCGAGTCGGTGCACACCGGCCACCACGACGTCGGTGGGAGCGAGGTCGGCGTGCCGATAGCCGAAACCCAGGCGCTCGGCCGGCGCCTCGTGCACCGATCCTGAGATCAGATCCACCCATCGGGCGCTGACCAGCGTGCTCGCCGTGTCCGAGCCGTGGCCCCCGGCGTTCATCCGGATGGCGCCCCCGACGGAACCGGGGACCCCCACGGCCCACTCCAGGCCGTGGAGCCCGGCCGCCGCCGTCTTGCGGGCGAGGACCGGGAGGCTGAGGGCGGCACCTGCCCTGACCTGGTGACCGTCGATGGACAGGGAGTCGAAGCCGCTCCCGAGGGCGATGACCAGGCCCTCGAATCCCCGGTCCGCCACCAGGAGGTTCGATCCCCGGCCGAGGACCAGCACCGGCACGGCCAGCCCGTCGAGCCCGCGGGCCAGCGCCAACAGTTCCTCCTCGTCGATCGGCTCGGCGAACAGGACCGCGGATCCCCCCACGCGATAGGTGGTGAGGGGTCCGATGGGATGATCACGCCGGACGCGGCCGCCCAGGGCGAGACCGAGACTGGCCAGGTCACTGGCGACTGAGCTCGCGGCCACGTCACCAGCTCGGATCGGACATCAGCTCGTCGGGGAGGGACGTGAGGTCTCCGGCGCCGAGGGTGCAGCACAGGTCTCCCGGCTCGAGGAGCTCACCGACGGTGCGGCGGAGGGCGGCACGGCTGCCCGCGTAGACGACCGGCATCTCGGGGAAGGAACGGCTGATGGCGTCAGCCACCAGTTGGCCGGACACCCCGGGCACCGGGGCCTCGCCCGCGCCGTAGACGTCGGTCACCACCGTCACGTCGGCGTCCCCGAAGGCCGGGCCGAATGCTTCCCACAGCTCGGCCGTGCGGCTGTACCGATGAGGCTGCAGGACGGCGACGATCCGCTGCCAGTCGCCGTTGCGCGCCGCGGCCAGCGCGGCCCGGACCTCGGTGGGCAGGTGGGCGTAGTCGTCGACGAAGGTGACCCCGTTGACGACGCCCCGGAACTCGAACCGCCGGGCCACCCCGGCGAAGCGGGCCAGGGCCCGGGCCGCGGAGTCGAACGGCACCCCGGCAGCCAGGGCCGCCACCGTGGCCACGGCGGCGTTCTGGGCATTGTGGAGGCCCGGCACCGGAACGGCCAGCCGACCCAGCTCGACCCCGTCCGGGCCTACCAGCCCGAAGGCGATGGCGCTGCGGGCCAGCTCGAGGTCGACCATCCGGTAGGTGCACTGCGGCCCGATGCCGACCACATCGGCACCCGTGGCCCGACCCAGCCGCGCCGCCTCGGGATCGTCCCCACCCACGATGCGGCGAGAGCGGGCGCTGGCGGCGAACTCCTCGAACGCCGAGCGGACGGCGGCAAAGGAGCCGTAGTGATCGAGATGATCCACCTCGACGTTGGTGACGACGGCGATGTCGGGCTCGAGGGCCAGGAAGGTCCCATCGCTCTCGTCGGCCTCGACCACCAACCACTCACCCTCGTCCCACACGGCGTTGGTGCCGATCTCGTTGACGTCACCCCCGATGAGGAACGACGGCCGCAACCGGGCCTCCACCATGAGGAGGGCCAGCATCGATGCCGTGGTGGTCTTCCCGTGGGTGCCGGCCACGGCGATGCAGCGCCGCAGTGAGGCGACGGCGGCCAACATCTCCGAGCGGGAGACCACGGCAATGTGCCTGCGCCGAGCCTCGGCGGTCTCGGGGTTGTCGCCGGTGATCGCCGAGGACACGGCGACCACGTCGGCGGATCCGACATTGGCGCCGGCGTGGCCGATGGCCACCGGGATCCCCCCCTGACGCAGGCGATCGGTCACCCCGGAGGCTTTGAGGTCGCTGCCGGTGACGGTGTGGCCCATGGAGTGGAGGGCGGTGGCGATGGCGCTCATGCCGGCGCCGCCGATCCCCACGATATGGACCGTGATGGGGTGGGCGGGGTCCCCCAGGGCGATGGCACGGGCTGGGGTGGTCACGGCGACGCCCTTCGCCGCGGCCTGGCATGGGCTTCGACGACACGGGCCCCGGCCTCGGCGGCGTCGTGCCGGCCCAACGATGCGGCACGGAGCCCCATGGCGTCGAGCCCGGAGGGGTCGACGAGCATTCCCTCGAGCGTAACGTCCAGGGCCTCGGCGTCGCAGTCGGCATCGGCCAGGAGGATCGCCGCTCCGGCCCGTTCGAGCACCCGGGCGTTGGCGGTCTGGTGGTCGCCCGGCGCACCGGGGAGCGGGACCAGGACCGAGGGCACTCCGGCCACCGCCAGCTCGGCCACGGTCATGGCTCCGGCCCGGCACACCACCACGTCGGCGGCGGCGTACACCGCCTCCATCCGCTGCTCGTAGGGGACCCGGGACACTGCCAGCCCGGAGCCCCGCCATCGGCCGACGTCATCGGCGGCGGTGGCCGCGGGCGCGTACTCCTCCCAGTCCCGCCGGCCCACGATGTGGTACACGGACCTGTCCGCCCGGTCCTTCCAGCGATCGACCAGCCCGGCGGCGGCCCGATTGATGGTGCGGGCGCCGAGGGACCCGCCGAACACGGCCACGGTGGCGCGATCCTCCGGGAGGCCCAGCGACGCCCGGGCCGCCCGTCGGTCGACGGACGTACGCCCGACGGCGGCGATCTCCGGCCTCACCGGCGTGCCCGTCACCACGTTCCGGGGCAGCGTGCTCCCCTCCCATCCCACCGCGCTGGCCCGAGCGAACCTCCCGAACAGCTTGTTGGCCGCCCCGGGCACGGCGTCGACGTTGACCAGCACCAATGGCACACCCAGGACCACGGCGGCCAGCGACGTCGACAGGCTGGCATACCCCCCCACCGACACCACCACGCGGGGCCGGGCCCTCGTCACCACCCCGAAGGCGCGCGGCAGGCTCAGCGTCAGTCCGGCCAGGGCGCCCAGGTCGGCCCAGAGATCCGCGGGGCGCAGGCTCCGGACGATGCCGCGCCCGGGCAGCAGGGTGAAGGGGAACCCCCGTCCTTCCAGGGCCGCCCGGTCCTGGCCGCGACCAGAGCCGACGAACTCGATGGTGTCCCTCCCGTGCCCGGCCGAGACCAGGGCTTCGGCGATGGCCAGTGCGGGTTGGAGGTGGCCGGCGGTACCCCCGCCCGCCACCAGGGCGAACCGCTCCTCCCTCACCGGGCAGGAGGTCGCCGCCGACGCAGGGCGAAGGGCGCCGACCGCTCGTGGGCGGCGATGTTGAGCAGGATCCCCACGGCGGCCATGGTGATGACCAGGGACGAGCCTCCGAACGAGATGAAGGGGAGCGGGATGCCGGTCACCGGGAGCACCCCGACCACGGCACCGATGTTGATCACCGCCTGGCTGGTGATCCAGGTGGTGATGCCCACGGCCAGCAGGCTCCCGAAGCGGTCGGGTGCCCGGGTGGCGGCGCGCAACCCGAACCAGGCCAGGGCGAAGAACAGGCCGAGGACCACGATGGCCCCGAGGAGGCCGAGCTCCTCCCCGACCACGGAGAAGATGAAGTCGGTGTGGGCATTGGGCAGGAATCCCCACTTCTGCCGGCCGCCCCCGAGGCCCAGGCCGAACAGGTGCCCGGAGCCCAACCCGATCAACGACTGCCAGACCTGGTACCCCGAACCTGACTGATGGGCCCCGGGATTGAGAAAGGACAGGATCCGGTCGCGGCGGTAGGGGTCGGCCAGGCTCAGCACCACGGCCAGAGCCGTGAAGGCGGTGAAGACCTTGAGGATGGGGCCCATGGGCACCCCGCCCATGAACAGGATGCCGAAGGCGATGCAGCTCAGCACCAGTGCGGTGCCGAGGTCCGGCTGCTTCAAGATGAGCAACGCCGAGACTCCCAGCACCGACAGGACGGGGACGATGATCATCTTGGTGTCCGTCGAGCGGTCTGACCGTCGGGCCAACAGATCGGCGGCGAACACGGCCAGAGCCAGCTTCATCAGCTCGGACGGCTGCATCCGCAGCATGCCGAACCCGATCCACCGTGACGAACCCCCGGCGGTGACGCCGAAGTGGGGCACGAGCACGATCACCAACAGCACCATCGTCACCACGACCAACGGGCCCCTGATGACCCGCCATTTCCGGTAGTCCACCCGGGCGAAGATGAGCAGGGCGGCCGCTCCCACTCCCATCCACATCACCTGGCGTATGAAGATGGTCCAGGGCGACCCGTACAGCCCGAGCGAGATGACCGGCGACGCCGAGCCCACCATGACCAGGCCGATGACGCACAGGACCCCGACCAGCACGGCCAGGGCTCGAGCGGAGCGCAGCCGGGCCACCCAACTGGTCCGGCCCGAGGCAGGGGCGGGACGGGCACGTGCCGGCCGATGGCGCTCAGAATCCGCAACGGACCTGGCGGTGGGTCGCGGGCGGGTGGCGGCGCTCGTGGGATGACGCCCCCGGGTCACCGTGCGGGCCCCGGCGTTTCGGTCAGCCACGGCACGCTCCTCGACTCGCGGGCCCGGCCGTCATGGAGTTTTCCGATTCCGGGTTGGCCAGGCGCATCCATCTAGCCTCGTCCACCGGGGCCGACGGGTGGTGGAGCCTCGCCGAACGCCCAGATGATGAGCGTCCGGATCGCACCTGAGCGTGCCGGCTGGCGTTTCCGACATCGACCCTCGTCCGGCGGTGCCGGTCATCCCACATTGCCCACCGAGAGGAAGTCCCCGTAGAAGATGCCGAGGCCCAGGGCGGCGAACAGGCCGGCGAGGATCCAGAAGCGCACGATCACCGTGGTCTCCGGCCAGCCCAGCAGCTCGAAGTGGTGGTGGATCGGGGCCATGAGGAACACCCGACGATGGAAGACCCTGAAGCTGACCACCTGGATCACCACAGACAGGGTCACGATGACGAAGAGGCCGCCGATCACCACCAGCAACAGGTCCAGGTCCATCAGCAGGCAGAGGGCGGCCAACCCCGAGCCGATGGAAAGGGAGCCGGTGTCCCCCATGAAGATCCTCGCCGGGGCGGCGTTCCACCACAGGAACCCGAGGCAGGCGCCGGCCAGGGACACCGCGGCCAGGGCCAGGTCGAGGGC
>DASZJN010000056.1:0-4525 GCA_035948045.1 Acidimicrobiales bacterium
GTCGCACGTCGCGGGGCCCGAGCCGGTGCTGCCGACGGTTGAGAAATAGGGCGCTAGCTGGGCTTTCATCGCCAGCAAGCGACGCCCGCGGGCCGTCCAGCCACGTCCGCACCACCTGGGCGCAGCGGGCGTGGATCAGGACCTGGCGCTGCTTGGACCCCTTCCCGGTCACGGTGACCACCCGACGGGCAAAGTCGACGTCGCCGACGTCCAGGCTGCAGAGCTCGGCCACCCGGAGACCGCTGCCGTAGAGCAGCTCCAGAACCGCATCGTCCCGTCGGTCGACGGCCTCGGGCAGCCCGGGTGCCGCCCCGGCCTGGGGCTCCAACAGCTGGTGGAGCTCGCCGTGGCCGAGCACCCGGGGCAGGCGGGACTCGGGCGAGGGAGCGGACAACCGGGTCGAGGGGTCGGCTGCGACCAGGCCTCGCTTGGCGCACCATTGGAAGTAGGAGCGGAGCGAGGCCGCCGTGCGGGCGATGGTGGCCCTCGAGTACCGGCGGGTGGCCATAAAGGCCAGGTATCGCCGGAGCACGATTCGGTCAACATCGGCTGGGCCCGCCGCCCCGCCCCGTTCGGCCCACTCGACGAAGCGCTCGGCATCGGAGGAATAGGCGCGCACCGAGGCCGGGGACAGGCCTCCCACCGACCGGCGAAACGCATCGATCTCCCAGGGCACGGGAAAACAGTACCGGGCACACCGGGCCTCGTTCGGGACCGCCCCCGCAGGCGCCTCGACGACCGGGCAAGAATTCCTCCGCGGCACCGGAGCGGGGGCTATCGTCATGGCGTCACCTGCCGTTCATCGTCTCTTTTGGAGGGCCACGAGGGACGAATGCGCTGGTTCGTCAGCCGAGGAGACGGTTCCGCCTCGGTCAGAGCACTAAGGGGGAATATGTCCGATCGAATCGATCGTCGTTCGTTTTTGGCACGGGGGGCGGTTGCCGGGGCCGGCCTCGCCGTGGTCGGGACCTCGGGCGGCCTGTTGGCCGCCTGCAGTTCGGGTTCGGGCTCCAGCTCCTCGTCGGCCGCCAGTTCCGTGCATCCGAACGGCGTCACGTCCGCCACCCCCAAAAAGGGCGGTGCACTGATCTTCGGCACCGAGGCCGAGGAGGTCGGGTTCAGTACCACCAAGGGAACATTCGACACCACCGGCATCCTGTACGCCCGCACCGTCTTCGACCCCCTGGCCATCCTCGGTGCCGACGGATCGGTCCAGCCGTACCTGGCCCAGTCGATCACACCCAACAGCGACTACACGGTGTGGACCATCACCATGCGCCCCAATGTGATCTTCCACAACAACGCCCCGTGCGACGGGGCGGCGATTGCGGCCAACCTCGAAGAGCAGAAGGCGGCGGCGCTCACCGGTCCGGCATTGACCAATATCAACACGATCACCCAGACCGGACCGCTCGAGGTAACCGTGAAGATGGACACGCCGTGGGTCCCCTTCAACTTCTTCCTGGCCGGCGGTATCGGGGGCCAGGTGGCCTTCATCGCCGAGCCCAACTGGCTCAAGACGGGCAGCCAGACCAACCCGATCGGCACCGGTCCGTTCATGTTCGAGACCTGGAACCCCAACGACCACTTCACCGCCACCAAGAACCCGCACTACTGGCGGCCCGGCTACCCCTATCTCGACAGCATCACCTACCGGCCCATCCCGGACAGCCAGCAGCTGCTGGCCACCCTCCAGTCCGGAGGCGTGGACATCATCCACACCTCGACCGCCGCGGTCACCAGTAGTCTCCGGGCCGACTCCTCCCTGGCCTACATCGACGACTCGGTCCACGTGGCCGGCGAGCCGGACATGAACTGCCTCCTGCTCAACCTGTCGGTGGCCCCGTTCGACAACCTCAAGATCCGGCAAGCCGCGGCCATGGCCATCAGCTCAGCCCAGTACGCCCAGATCATCGACAAGGGGGTCTCCCCGACCTCCAACGGTCCGTTCGTCAACGGCTCGCCCTACTTCGCCCCCACCGGCTATCCCGCGCCGGACCCGGCCAAGGCCAAGCAACTGGTCCAGGAGGTCGCCCAGGCCGGCGGGTCGGTGTCGCTGACCATCAACCACGTGCCCGACTCGAACACCACGAAGATCGCCGAGTTCCTGCAGCAGCAACTGCAGAGCGCCGGGATGCAGGTCACCCTCAGCCCCATCCAGCAGGCCAACATCATCAACACCGCCCTCCTGGGCAGGTTCCAGGCCCAGGTGTGGCGCCAGTTCGGGGCGGTCGACCCCGACCTCAACTACATCTTCTGGAGCCCGACCAACATCAACCCGGTCTTCTCCATCAACATGGCCCGCAACACCAACCCGGCCATGCAGGCGGCGCTCGCCAAGGGTCGCCAGTCCCCGAACCAGGCCGATCGGACCGCCGCCTACCAAGAGGTGGGCAAGCTGATGGGCTCGGACATCCCCTATATCTGGACGGACCGCACCGTCTGGTCGGTCGGAGCGCAGGCCAAGGTGCAGAATTTCAACAATCCGACCACCCCGGCCGGGGGCAAGGCCTTCGGGTTCATCACCGGGGCGGTGTGGCCCACCCAGATCTGGCTGAACTCCTGATTGAGGGCGGCCCACCTGCTCACGGCGAGCGAGTGGGTCGTGCCATGATCGGGCCATGAGCCGAATCCTGGTCGTCGAAGACGACGAACGGATCCGCTCCTCGATGCGCTTGGCACTCGAGGACGAGGGATACGCGGTCGAAGACGTGGCCAACGGCGAGGATGCGGTCGCCCGCTTCGCCGATGATCCGTTCGAGCTGGTCCTCATCGATCTGATGCTTCCGGGAATCGACGGCTTCGAGACCTGCCGGACACTGCGGCGCCAGAGCACCGTGCCCATCATCATGGTGACGGCCCGATCCGACACTCACGACGTGGTGGCAGGCCTGGAGGCGGGGGCGGACGACTACGTGACCAAGCCCTTCGTGGCCAAGGAGCTGGCGGCTCGGATCCGGGCCCTCCTGCGGCGGTCGAGACCCGACGACGCCGGGGACTCGATGCTCAGCTTCGGGGACGTGGAGATCCAGCCCGACGCCGGCGTCGTGCGCCGCGGCGGCGTGGAGGTCCACTGCACCCGCACGGAATTCCGCCTGCTCTGTGAGCTGGCCGATCACCCGGGCAAGGTGCTGAGCCGCGAGCACCTCCTCGAGCGGGTGTGGGGCTATGACTACTTCGGCGACGGTCGCCTGGTCGACGTGCACGTGCGCCGGCTCAGGACCAAGGTGGAGCCTGACCCGGCCAATCCCCGCTTCATCATCACCGTCCGCGGCATGGGCTACAAGCTGGCGGTCTGACCGGTGGCCCCGGCCGAGCAGACAGCCGACGCCACTCCTTCGGCCGACACCGCTCTGCCCGTCGACACCCCCACGATTGCCGGGGCGCCGGCCCGACGCATCCACCGCACGCGCCTGTCGGGCGGGCTCGGCCTCCGGGCCCGGGTGACCGCGACCTTTGCCATCGGCGCCTTCGCCCTCTCCACCATCATGGCCGGCATCACCTACTTCGCCGCCCGGCAGAGCTTCCTCAACGAACGCCAGGCCGCGGTGCAGCGCCAGGCGTTCGCCAACGCCTCGCTGATTCAGAGCTCGCTGAGGTCACCGGGTACCGGCACCCAGGTCAACCAGCTGATCGAGTCGGTGGACACCGGCCCCGGATCGCTCTCGGTACTCCGGACCGGCGGCAAGTGGTACGCCACGTCCATCTCCGTGGGCCAGAGCGCCATCCCGTCCCGGGAGCGGTCCCTCGTCCTGTCGGGCACGCCCGCCTCCCAGGTCTTCTCCCTCGGGGAGACGCCCTCCATCGTCATCGGGGTGCCGCTACCGGCCGTCCACGCCGCCTACTTCGAGGTCTTCTCCCTCGACGAACTGGCCGGCACCTTGCGAACCCTGGCCCTGGCATTGGCCGCAGCCGCCCTGGTCACCACCGTGGCCGGGGCCGCCCTCGGACGATGGGCCAGTGGGAGGGCCCTCAGGCCGCTGGCCGGGGTCACCGATGCCGCGGTGGCCATCGCCGGGGGCCGGCTCAACACGCGGGTCGAAGCAGGCGACGATGTCGACCTCCAGGAACTGGCGTCGGCGTTCAACCAGATGACCGCCAACCTCGAGGAGCGCATCGAACGAGAGGCCCGGTTCACCTCGGATGTCAGCCACGAGCTCCGCTCCCCCCTCACCACCCTGGCCTCGACGGTGGCGGTCCTCGAGGGCCACCGGGATGAGCTGGCCCCCCGGGCCCGCCGCGCCCTCGACCTGCTCGACGGGGACCTCCGCCGGTTCACCCGCATGGTGGACGATCTGCTGGAGATCTCGCGTTTCGATGCCGGATCCGCCGAGCTCTCCCTGGATGAGGTCGACCCCGGCGAGTTGGTGCGTCGGGCCGTGGCCGCGTCCACCCCGGTCGGGGCGAACGCCGGCAGGTCCACCCCGACCTTTCCCGTTGAGGTGGGGCCCGGGGTCGAAGGACTTCGACTCCGGGTGGACAAGCGGCGCTTCGAGCGGGTCATGGCCAATCTGGTCGACAACGC
>DASZJN010000057.1:0-5503 GCA_035948045.1 Acidimicrobiales bacterium
GACCGCCGCCCCATCGCGGGCGGTCACCACGTCGGTCACCTCGCATCCGGAGTCTCGAAATGCGCCGGCCACCACGCGTGATCCGAAGCCGGTACCGATGACGCCGACCCGCATCGGTGGGCTGTCGGATGCCTCCTCCCGCGCACTGCTGTGCATGATCCCGGCCTCCCCGCTCGACAACAGGGCTCATTCTGCCAGCGCCCAGGCTGGTGACGGGGGAGGGTTCTGTCCCGCGATCCACCTCGACCGGCGCCGGAGTGTGGGCCGCTCCACGGTGCCTTCTGGGCCTCAGGGCCTGCGCCCGCTGATCGATGGCGCCGGCCTCAGAAGTTGGTCCCGCTCCGCGGAGCCGGTCGCGTGGTGAGGAGGGCATCGGCCACTGACAGGCTGCCGGCTCTCAACTCGTCGACCCGCCCGCCGGCGGCCAGGAGTGAGGCCGGGAAGCCACCCATATAGAGCGAGCCGAGAGCAGGGAGCCCGAGGCTGAGATCAGCGTCCTCGCCGGGACGGGCCCGGCGGCACGAGGCGCCCTCCGGTCCGGCCTCGAGCACCCACCGGCCCGGTGCGCCATCGGCCTCGCCCTCCGACGCAGCCGGTGGCCGCACGTCGAGCACCAGGCGGCCCTCGCCCTGGTACCGGCGGGCCTCGAAGGCGGCGGCGGGATCGAGGATCCTGACGTAGAGCCGATCCTCGACACTGACGGTTCGCAGCTGGCGGGGATCGGCCAGCCGCCAGCGAACCGGCTCGTCCACCGGTCTGCGCATGGCCTTGACCTGGCCGACCAGATCCAGGTCGAGCACGAAGCGCCACAGCGCGGCCTCGACCTCGGGGGTGGTGCCGCGCAGCTCCTCGACGAGGATGGTGACGCGGTCTCCCTGGAAGGTGTTGGCCTCCGCCGTGGCCCGGTAGAGGACGTACCCCTCGTCGCACACGACGTGGAAGCGGGCGGCGGCTCCGGCCCGGTGATGGGGGGCATCGGCGAGGACCTGGGTCCAGTAGCCGGCGCTGCGGCTGACCTCGCCGGCCCGGGTGCGGCGCTGCCGGTTGAAGATATCGGGGAGCACCTTGCCGGCCTCGTCCTTGTCCACGAGGGCCAGATCCAGGGACGGGGAGGGGACGGCGAAGGCGGAGGATCGGCTGTCGATCGAGTATTCGGCGAGGTTGGCCGCCAGCCCGTAGCCGAACCGCCCGTAGATGATCGATTCAGATGCCTCGAGTCCGGCGATCGCCTCTCCCCGTTGCCGGGCATCGTCATGCATCGCCGCCATCAGCTGGCTCAGGTACCCCCGACGACGGTGGGTGGGATGGACTCCGACCGCAGTGACCCCCGCCATGGGGATGACCGGGCAGGGTCGGCCGGATGCTCCGGGGAGGGTGACGTCCAAGCTGTAGATGCCGGCGTTGCCGGCGAAATGGTCTCCGGTGTCGACCACCCACGCCCGATCCGGTTCGAGCTTGGCCGCCGCCAGCTCCTGGTCAGCGAGCTGATCGGGGTCGCCGGCAAAGGGTGCCAGGAACGGGACCATCACCGACCGTCGAAATGCCGACGACTCTTCCGGGCGCAGCCTGCGTACGACAGGGTCCATGGCGCCAGTCTGCCCATGCCGGGTCGCGGTCGCCATCGCGGCGCCGAGCGCCGTGACCATCGATGGGTAAAACCGCCAACGAGCTGGTCCTATGGGATGAGTGACGGCAACCAATCTCCAGATCGAAGGCGATGGTGTCCGACTCCAGGACAGGTGATGGTCAGTTGCTCAGCGAAGGAAGCCCGGTCGGACCGACGCCGTCGGGGTCCCTGTGCGACGATGGGCCGGAGCGCCGCGTGAAGGGGGGCACTGCGTGACTAGGGACCGGAAGGTGATGGGACATCCAGCAACGGCGGCAACCCGTCCTGGCCGGCGGAGCCTGACCGCCCTGTTGGCCACCGGGCTGGTGCTGGCCGGCCTGGCCGGATGCACACGGTTCGGTGCTTCACTGACTCGCCCGTCGGACCCCGTGGTGCTCGATGGCAGCGCGGTGCCGAAGCTCCTCGGCACCGACCCGATGCATGTCGTGGGTTTCTCCTGGGACGGCAGCACCTGGCATCAGGTGCCCGTGCAGGTCGACAAGCGCGACTACGTGAGCCCTGGTGCGATCTACCACCTCCCACCGTCGAGTTACCCGAACCTGTTCGGCACGACCACGCCCTACAAGATCCTCGTGTACACGCCGCCCGCCACGCTCTCGCCGGGCTACACCTCGGCCGGCACCTACACCCCGCCGGACTCGAACCCGATGCTCGACGCCAACGACGAGGTGTCGTTTTTGGCCGCCGATACCGGCAAACAGGCCGCCGCCTCGGTCGTGAACCCTGCCGGCGTCACCGGCCGGACCCGCGAGGAGGTGAAAGCCACTGACCCGCTCGATCCTTCTCAGTTCGGCTACATGTACCTGTTCCACAGCGCCAAGCTCACCGGGGGCGGTGCCGGCACCGACGGAGTCCACTACAACTTCAGCCTTGACTCAGGCTCCTACACGGCGACCTACAAGATGGGTCCGAACTCGCTCGCACCCAACAACGCGTGGAGCTACAACCCTGAGCACTCCACCGTGGTCACGCCGTCGTACGGCCTCAAGCTCGGCGACCGGTGGCTCAACAACGGATTGGACATCACCCAGAGCGGTGCCACCGGGGTCAACTTCCTCGAGCGCACCCACTACTACGTCACCGTCGGTTGTGGGAGAACCGAAGACACCTTCGACGGAGGGGCCAGCAACCCCGGTGAAGGTGCCTTTGTGGTGAACATCTCCGGCCCCGTGCGGGCCATCCGCTCGTACATCGGTGCCAACAGCTACCTGTACACCGTCAACACCGACATCTACTACCCCGGTCGCCAGGACACCGTCACCGAGGTACGCGGCCACGCCGGCCTCCCCGGCTACGGCAGCGCCGACGACTTCGTCACCGGCACGAGCGGTCTGAAGTACTCGGACCCACTCAACAGTGGCGTCGTCATCGACGGGACGCCCGACACCGTGACGCCCATCACGTACACCACCGGGGCGGCCGTTCCGCCAACGTGGCAGATGGTCTCCGGCGCCCAGGGTTCGCTGGTCACGGTGCGAGTGCTCGACACCGATATCACCGGACTGAAGGTGGCCACGGTCTATGAGGACCGGAACCCGGCGTCTCCACCACAGTGCACGGGTGACGCCGCCGCCTGGGGTCAGAACGGGGTGAACGTCACGTCACCGGTGGGCTCTGTTCCGGTCACCGATCCCACCCTCACCGCCACGCCGGCCACCCTGGTGCTCCACCGATACCGCTACCTCCTGGCTCCCAACCTTCCCCCGGCCACAGCCGCCACCGTTGACGCCCAGGCCCGCAACCCGATTCAGACCGCGGTCAGCGGCTGACCGCCGGCCACGGATCGACCTCGGCAGCAGACAGCGGTGGCTGACACACGGCGGCTCCCGGTGGCCCAACCGGTCCTGAACGCAACCGTCGGGGCGCCGTCCGCCGTGGCTCCCGGCCATCGTGGCATGGCTCTCGACCTACGATGGCGGCGTGGACGATCCGACGGGACCGAAGCTCTTTGCCGTCTACCTCGGGGGCGATCCCGCCCCGGGCAGACTCACGGAAGACCATGAGGTCGTCCACGTCGTGGCGACGGACATCAAGGATGCGAGAGCGGCCGCCAAGGCCAAGTGGACCGGGGTGGCGCGGCCCCATATCGATGCCGTGCGGCTGCTCCGGGTCGTCGACGGCCACCTGATCGGATTGCAGCGGACACGGGAACGTCAATCCGATGACATCGACGGGACGTACGAACCAGCAGATCCCTGAGGACCCACTGTCCCGCCGGGGAGGCCGCCGTTCCGGCGGACCGGCAGCCAATCGTTGACGGTGTAGCCCCTCAGCTCTTCGGTGCGGTCCAGGGTCCCGGCGGCTGCGAAATGGAAGACCATCGCCGCCCTCAGACCCGCGCTGACGTTGTCGGTCGACCGGTGCATGAGATGGCTGTCGAACACCAGCAGGTCCCCGGGCTCCATGAGAACCGGTTCGCATCCGCCCATGTCGTGGTCGACGATCTCGACGTACCCGTAGTTGGCGCCCACGCGTCGATCCGGCTGGTGCTCATGGACCGGCTCCGAGTGCGAGCCCGGTAGGACGTGCAGGCATCCGTTCTCGAGGGTCGCTTCGGTGACCGCCAGCCACACGCCCACCACCGGTCGCGGTGGGTCAAACGGGAAGTAGTAGGAATCCTGGTGCCAGGGTTGGCCCCAGGCACCGGGATTCTTGAAGATGAACTGGCTCAGGAAGCAGTCGATGTCACCGGCACCGATGAGTTCGGCTGCGACCGCCGTCACACCATCGCGTAGGGAGAAGCTGCGAAAGGGCTCGGCATCGGCAACCCTGAACACCTTCGACGCCTCCAGCTCGGGAAGGCCACCCTTGGCCAGGGATGGTTGCTGCTCGGGTAGTACCAGCGCGGGGGAGATGTCGGCTCCGTTGGATGCGAGGCGGACCAGCTCGATCACCCGATCCAACATCTCCCGACCCACCGGCGGCTCCACGAAGCCGTTGATGCGGAAGTATCCCCGGTCAGCCCAGAGCTGGCGGTCCTGTTCGCTGAGCGTGGTCACCGGACCGGCCCGTCTCCATTGCCGGATGTCTCCGCCGACGGGTCAACCGTCGCGCCGCTCCGCAGCCCCTCGGCGTCCCCTTCTGTGACGGCTCGGCCCCGCTCACCCGCTTGAAGGAGCCGGCCGATCTCGGTCACCTCGGCATCGACCGAGCGGGCGAACCACCTGGCCGCCAGCAGATCGTGCAACCACCCGAGCGGACCGAGGCCCAATTCGAGTTCCTCCACATGGTGGATGCGTGTCCCCCCCTCCACGGCATCGATCTCGAACCAGGCGTGCAGGTGCTTCGGGACTCCGTGCTCCAAGGTGACATCAATGCTGGAGGGCCGCTTCCATCGGTACCGGGTGACCACGGACCCGGGAAATCGACCCAGGAATTTCCCGTCCTCACGGGCCAGCATGCCGTCGGCGGTGTCCGCCAGCTTGGTGACCCAGACCATTTTGGTATCGGCCTTGGTGTACTGGGCCGGATCGAGCACGAAGTCGAACACCTGGTCAGGGGTCACCCCCTTTGCCACCGTGGTGCCTTCACCCCTGATCATGGCCCATCAGCCTCGTTGCGTTGGTTTGCGATAACCCATTCTCCGATGACACACGACGAGGCGCAACGACGGCGTCTCACCGGGTTACTTGGCACCGAGGAGCGCATCGATCCGTTGGTTCAGGGCCGTCTGGTCGGCGATGCGGACATACAGATCGTGAGGACGACCGGGATCATTGCGCCACGACAGCCCGCCCATGGTGTTGATGTACGCAGCGCCACCCTGTCCCAGCTCAGTGAACCAACCCTGCTTGCCGTCGATGGCATACAGGGTGGTGGGGCCGTCCCAATCCCCGTCCCCAGGCGGCCCGCATCCGAACCTCGACTCGTACACGA
>DASZJN010000058.1:0-3392 GCA_035948045.1 Acidimicrobiales bacterium
GACCAGATCGAGACGGCGGTGGCCCGGCTGACCGAAGCCCTGGCAACGGATGGCACCTCACGCACCCAGCAGCGGCTCTATCGATCGATGCTCCGAACCGTGGTGGGCCTGGCCACGGTGGGCACCGAGGTCATCGATCTCAAATTGGCCGACTCCGCCCTGGCCGAGATGGCCGAGGCGTTCCGGGTGTTCCGACCCTTCCGCCGGCAACGGAAGGTCACCATCTTCGGATCGGCGCGCACCCGGCCCGACCATGCCGCCTACCGTTCGGCCCGAGATCTCGCCGGATCGCTGGCCGGTGCCGACTGGATGGTGGTCACCGGGGCCGGCCCGGGCATCATGGCCGCCGGCATGGAGGGGGCGGGGCGCGACCGGTCGATCGGCGTGAACATCCGACTCCCGTTCGAGCAGGGGGCCAACGACTTCATCGCCCAGGATCCCAAACTGGTCGAGATGCGCTACTTCTTCACCCGCAAGCTCATGTTGATCAAGGAGTCGGATGGCTACGTGGTGCTGCCCGGTGGGTTCGGGACCCTCGACGAGGGATTCGAACTGCTCACCCTCCTGCAGACCGGAAAGGCCGAACCGGCGCCCGTGGTCATGCTGGACACCCCCGGGGGGGCGTTCTGGAAGGCCTGGAACGAGTTCCTCGACACCGAGGTCGAGCCGCGAGGCCTGGTGTCGCCCGACGACCGCGCCCTCTTCATGATCACCGACGACGTGGGCCGAGCCACGGACGAGCTGCTGGGCTTCTACCGTAACTACCAGTCATGCCGGTGGGTCGGTGACCTGCTCGTCATCAGGCTGTTGGTGGCCCCGGGCAGGGCTGAGTTGACGGAGCTCAACCGTGCCTTCGCCGACATCGTCGCCGAGGGCGTCATGCGCCTGTCCAAGCCGCTTCCCCCCGAACGGGCCGACCACGACCACCTCGACCTGCCCAGACTGGTCTTCCGGTTCGACAAGGTCCACTACGGACGGCTCCGACAGTTGATCGACACCCTGAATCGACCCGGCTGACGGATCAGACCGCCTCGTTCCCCGACCTTGGTCCGGGCCCCTGGAGGGCTGAGCCCCGACGCCCGAAGGCGTTCAGGGGCCTTCCTCGGGGGCCACAGGCGCCGTCCGTGGCCCATCCAGCAGGGAGGCGGCCTTGTCCACCGACCGCCGGGCCCGGGTGATGCGCTTCTCCTCGGCGGTCACCGCCGGATCGAGGACCCCCCCGGTCCGCACCGAGTCGGCCGCCTCCCGCAGCCGGTCGAGGGCCAGGTCGGCCAGCTCCTCCCCGATCCCGCGCAGGCGCTCGGCGATGTCAGCCGGATCGGCACCCACCTGTGGTCAGCGCCCGGTCTTGATCTCGACCTCGACGACGTCGAACACCCCGTCGGCGTGCTGGGACCGAAGGACCTTCTTGTCGAACTTGCCCACACTGGTCTTCGGGATCTCCTGGATGAACACCCAGCGTTCGGGGAGCCACCACCGGCTCACCCGACCGCTCAGGAACTCGAGCAGCTCATCGGCGCTCAGTTTCGAGTCTGATTCGACCACCACGGCCACCAGGGGGCGCTCGCTCCAGCGTTCGTCGGGCACCGCGATCACCGCGGCCTCCACCACGCCCGGAT
This sequence comes from Acidimicrobiales bacterium, assembly GCA_035948045.1. Taxonomy (GTDB): domain Bacteria; phylum Actinomycetota; class Acidimicrobiia; order Acidimicrobiales; family RAAP-2; genus Bog-756. The sequence continues at coordinate 1,620 of DASZJN010000058.1, forward strand.
GGGCCATGACCTCGTTCTCCAGCTCCACCGAAGAGATCCACTCCCCTCCGGACTTGATGACGTCCTTGGTTCGGTCGCTGATCTGCATGTACCCGCGGCGGTCGAGGGATCCGATGTCCCCGGTTCGGAGCCAGCCGTCGTGGAACCGCTCCGGCGTCGGATCGTTGTAGTAGGAGCCGGCGATCCATGGTCCCCGAGCCTCGAACTCGCCGACCGATTCCCCGTCGTTCGGAAGGACCGTTCCGTCCTCCCCGACCACACGGATCTCGACCCCCGGCACGACGCGGCCTGTTTTGGCCCGCCAGTTCATCTCCTCTTCGGGAGGGGTGCCGCGCGGAGGCAGCGCCAACGAGCACAGCGGGCTGGTCTCGGTCATGCCCCAGCCCTGGACCATCTCGATGCCCAACTCATCTTGGAACCGCTCGATGAGGGTCCGGGGAACCGCGGCACCACCGGCGGTGATCATGCGCAGGGAGGACAGATCCACCTCGTGGGTCTGGGCGTAGCGAAGGAGATCGCTCCAGATGGTCGGCACCCCGGCCGACAGGGTGGGCCGGTGGCGGGCGATCGTGGCCACCAAGGGCTCGGCCTGGAGGAACATCTGAGGCATGATCAGGTCGGCGCCGGTGAGGAAGGCGCCGTAGGGGGTCCCCCAGGCGTTGGCGTGGAACATGGGCACGATGGACAGCACCCGGTCCAACTCGTTGATGCCGAGCGAGGAGCCCGAGGTGATGGCCATCGTGTGCAGGTACGTCGAGCGATGGCTGTAGACCACGCCCTTGGGGTTGCCGGTGGTGCCTGACGTGTAACACATGGCCGCGGCCTGGCGCTCGTCGAACGTGGGCCAGGCATAGCCGGGCTCCTCGGCGCCCAGCAACTCCTCGTACGAGAGGGTCTCGCCCAACGCGCTGGGGTCGCCGTCCCCGACCACCACGATGTGCTTCACCGTCCCCAGCTGGTCACGGACCCGCGCCAGCAGGGGGACGAGGGATCCGTCCACGATGATGACCTTGTCCTCGGCATGGTTGATCACGTAGGCCAGCTGCTCGGGGAAGAGACGGAGGTTCAGGGTGTGGAGGACCGCCCCCATCCCCGGAATGCCCAGATAGGCCTCGAGGTGGGTCTGGTTGTTCCACAGGAACGTTCCGACCCGGTCGCTGTCACCCACGCCCAGGCGCTCGAGGGCGGCGGCCAGTCGCTCGGCGCGCTCGGCCACCTCGTCGAACGAGGCCTCGAGGTACTCGCCCGCCGGCCCGGTGATGGTGATGACCTGGCTGTCGCCGTAGACCTGCTGGCCGTGGCGCATGATCCCACTGACCAACAGCGGAGCATCCTGCATGGTACTGAGCACGGTCGGCCCTCCCCTGTCGCCTCCGGAATGCCGGATGACCGAGCATACCGATCCAGATCGGTCGGGTCATTTGAGCCGGGGCATGGCGCCGCCGCCGCACCAGGGGGTTGTGCGGCGGGCGGGCCGATGCTGAACTGGGAGGCCTCGGAGCCCGAGGCCGGCACGCCGGCACGGCCGGCGGGACCTTCCGCCATCCCGAACCCTCTGAGCGAGGCCGCTCACGCTGTCCGACCAGCCGGCGCGGAGGTTCGGCGATGGGCAAGTTCGCCTCGGTGGCCGTCCTCGCGGTCATCGTCTTCACTGTGGGACTGCTGCTGTTGGTGGCCGTGATGGCCGGGGCGGGAGCCGGGTCCTCCGGCTCGGGCCCCACCAGTGCAGCGGACCCGTCCACGGGACAGCTGCCGGGGTCCGGAGGGGTCCGG
>DASZJN010000059.1:0-2291 GCA_035948045.1 Acidimicrobiales bacterium
TCCTTGCGGAGGTTGCCCGGGTTGAGCCGCAGGCCCTGGACCCCGGCTTCGAGGGCGGCCAGCGCCATCTCGTGGTGGAAGTGGATGTCGGCGATGATCGGCACCGGCGAACGGGGCACGATCCGGGCCAGGCCCTCGGCCGCCGCCTCCTCGTTGCACGTGCACCGCACCAGGTCGGCCCCGGCTGCGGCCAGGGCGTAGATCTGCGCCAAAGTGCCCTCGGCGTCGGCCGTCTTGGTCGTGGTCATCGACTGCACGGTGACCGGGGCGCCGCCGCCGACGGCCACGCCACCCACCTGGATCTGACGGGTGGGCCGTCGTTCGGTGGTGGTCCAAGCCGTTCGTCCCATGCTGGCCATGCTACCGGCGTGCCATCGCCCTCCCCCGATGGCCGACGATCAGCCGAAGGGGTTGGCCATGGGATGGAGGATGTCGGTCAGGAGCGAGGTGGTGAAGAGGACACCGAGGAACATGAGCATCAGCCAGGTGAAGGGCATGAGCTTGGCCACATCGGCGTGGTACATGACCCGGCGCCGGCCGGTGCGGATCTTCTCGTAGACGGCGATGGCCACATGGCCGCCGTCGAGCGGGAGCATGGGGAAGAGGTTGAAGATCCCCACGAAGATGTTGATGGAGATGAGGATGAGCAGCAGGTCGCCGACCCCGGCCTGGAGGGCCTGGACGGCCGCCCGCCCCGCCCCGTAGGCCGAGGAAACCCGGGTGCCGTTGGCCGTGGCCTGGTCGGCCGCCTTGGCACTGCTCAGCTGGTCGAAGCGCTGGGCCACCCCGCCGGGCGAGAAGAGATGTCCGACGCCAGCCACGGAGGCCCAGGTGAAGTGCACCAGGTCGGTGCCGGTGGAGGCCACGGCGTGGAGCGGGGCCGCCCGCTGCACCGGCGACCCGAGGCTCACACCGATCAGCCCGAAGGGGGCGGTGCCGACGGGTGGGGCCGCACCCTGCTCCCGCAGCACGCGTCCGTCGGCCGGTGTGACGGTCAGAGGGATCTTCCGCCCGAGGCGGTCCACCACCACGGCTACCGGCACGCCGGGATGATCGTGGATGGCGGTGGTCAGCGCGTTGACGTCCCCGCCGATGGGCTTGCCGTCAACCGTTACCACCACGTCCCCCGCCCGGATGCCTCCCGCCGCGGCCGGGCTGGTCTGACCGCCCACCCGACTCAGCCCCTGGATCTGGACCTGGCCCGCATTGGGCACGCCGACGAAGGTCAGCAGGACCCACAGGAGGACGAAGGCCATCAGGAAGTGCATGGCCGAGCCGGCCACCGCCACCAGCATCCGGGCCCCGAACGGCTGCTGGCGGTAGGTACGGGGCTCGTCGGCGGGGTCGACCTCTTCGAGGTTGGTCATCCCCGGGATCTTCACGTAGCCCCCCAGGGGAAAGGCCTTGACCCCGTACTCGGTCTCGCCCCGCCGGAAGGACCACAGTCGCGGGCCGAATCCGAGGAAGTACTCGGTCACCTTCATGCCACTGCGCTTGGCCGCCAGCAGGTGGCCGAGCTCGTGGACCATGACCATGACCACGAGGCAGGCCACCACGATGAGCAGGTCAGTGGCGCCGGCAGCCACGCACAGGCCCACGATGACCACGACGCCAGCGATCAGCTCGCCGGCTGAGCGCTGCGGCGATTTCACCCCGTCGGCCACGCGGCCCGCAGGAGCCGGCTCCGATGCCGCCGCCCTGGAGGGACGGGTGTTGGTGGTGCTCACGCCGCCTCCTGGCCCGCCACCACGGCCTCGGCCACCCGGCGTGCTGCGGCATCGGCCTCGAGCACCTCGTCGACGGTGCGGGGGGCCGCTGTCCCGCCGACACCCGTCCGGCCGGGGGGGTCGTAGCGATCGAGGGTGCCCTCGACCACCGCGGCGATGGCCGTCCACGTGACCCGCCCGGCCAGGAACGCCGCCACCGCCACCTCGTTGGCGGCGTTGAGCCACGCCGGGGCCAGGTCCCCGGTGCGGCCGGCCCTGTAGGCCAGGTCGAGACAGGGGAAGAGCGCGCGATCGGGCTCCTCGAATTCGAGCGACGACAACGCGGTCCAGTCGATGGCTCCGAAGGCCATCGGCAGCCGGTCCGGATAGGCCAGGGCGTACCCGATGGGTAGGCGCATGTCGGGCATGGACAACTGCGCCATGGCCGCCCCGTCGGCGTACTCCACCATGGAGTGGACGATCGACTGGGGGTGGACCACGACGTCGATGGCGTCGTAGGGCAGGCCGAAGAGCTCGTGAGCCTCGATCACCTCGAGGCCCTTGTTCATCAGCGTCGACGAGTCC
>DASZJN010000060.1:0-4642 GCA_035948045.1 Acidimicrobiales bacterium
GGCCCGGCGGGCAGGGAAGAGCGGGGCCACGATGCCGGCGATGAGAACGGCGGCCAACAGGGCGCCGACCGCCTGGACCCAGCCCGATCCGCTGGAATGGGCGACTCCCGCCCACGCCAACATGGCCACCGCGCTGCCGACGACCGGGGCGAACCACGCCAGGGGATGCACGCGGCTGCGGAGGCGACGCCCGCCGGGCAGGCGGGCTCGGGACCGACCGCGCCGTCCCGGGGACGACAGTCCCCACGACGCCCACCCCCCGGCCACCAGGGCCGCCGTACCGATGACCACTCCGGCGACAGCGGCGTCGCGGCCGAAGACGACCCGGGCCAGCACCACACCGCACACGCCGGCCACGATCCCGCCCAAGGTGGCATTGACCGTGCGCCACCCGGGAGGACGGCGGCCGGACACCGCCGGGCTCACGTAACCGGGACGGGCATCTCGGTGATGATCCGACTGACCAGGGCCGGACCCTCCCCGCCGCTCCCTTCGGCGATCAACCGGTGGGAGAGGCAGGCCACCGCCACGGCCTGGATGTCCTGCGGGGTGACATAGGCGCGACCGGTCAGCACGGCATAGGCCTGGGCACTGCGGATGAGGGAGATGGCGGCCCGGGGGCTCGCGCCCAGGCGCACGGTCCCCGTGGTCCGGGTGGCCCTGACCAACGACACCGCGTATTCGGCCACCGTGGTCACGACGTGAGCGGAGGCGGTGGCGTCGATCACCCGCTGCCACTGGACCGGGTCGGACACCGGGACGAGCCTGTCCAGCGCGTACCGGCCGCCGGTGTGGAGTACGAGTCGCGTCTCGACCTCCGCATCGGGGTAGCCGATCGAGGTGGACAGCCCGAAGCGGTCGAGTTGGCTCTCCACCAGGGGGTAGGTGCCAAGCTGGCCGATGGGGTTCTGCGTGCCGATCACCAGGTGAGGTCGGGGGAGGGGCCACGACTCGCCGTCCACCGACACCTGCTGCTCCTCCATGGCTTCCAGCAGGGCCGACTGGGTCCGTGGCGGCGTCCTGTTGAGCTCGTCGAGCAGGACGATGTGACCGAACACCGGGCCCGGTCGGAACTCCCACGTGCCGGAGTCCGGCGAGAACACCGTCACCCCGGTCACATCCGAGGGGAGGAGATCCGGTTGCCCCTGGACCCTCGACAGCTGGACCCCCAGCGCGGTGGCCAGGGCCTTGGCGAGGACCGTCTTGCCCACCCCGGGGACATCTTCGATGAGCAGGTGATTGCCGGACATGGCAGCGACCACGGCGATGGTCACCGCCTTGGGCGTTCCCAGCAGGACCGCCGACAGCGCGCCGTGCAGGCTCCTCGACACCCCGATGGCCTCGTTGATGGACCGCTGGGGCTGGTCGATCGTGCTCGCCGGGTCGGTTCCCACTGCTCCGATGTCCATGCCCGTGCTCAAGCGTTCCCCTGTTTCCCCTGCGTTCGCCGGTCCCGTCGAGGTCACCGCCAAGCGTGGCAACCCACCCACCCTAGGCGTTTCCAGGGTCCTCATTCAATGCTCGGACCGGCAACCAGGCGTCGCGGTGGCACATGGATCGGCCTGATCACCGGGCCTCCGGCCACCCGACCGGTTCGGACCGGGTCAGAAGTCGAGGGCGGAAAGCTCCGGGATGGTCTTCTCGGATCGGGCCCGGGCATCGAGCCACCGGGCCCGGCGGTTGCCGCGCTCCTTGTCGTCGGTGGTGGGGGTCACGATCGCCCTGGGTGCCCATGCTGAGGCCACGTCGTCCTCGTCGGCCCAGGTCCCGACGGCCATCCCGGCCAGGTAGGCCGCTCCCAGGGTGGTGGCCTCGACGACGGGTGCGATCTCGATCGGCCGACCGCATGCCTCGGCCAGTGCCTGCGTGAACACCGGGTTGGCGGACATCCCGCCGTCGACCCGCAGCGTCCCTACCGGGAGACCCGAGTCGGACTCCGCCGCCTCGAGGAGATCGGCTCCACGGTGGGCCACCCCCTCCAGCACGGCCCGGACCAACTCGGGCCGCCCACTGCCCCGGGTGAGGCCGACGAAGGTGCCACGCGCCCCGAAGTCCCACACCGGAGTGCCCAGGCCCAACAGGGCCGGCACGAACCACACGTCACCGGTGTCCTCACACCGTGACGCCACGTCGCTCGACTGGGATGCGGTGTCGATGATGGCCAGGTCGTCGCGGAGCCACTCCACGCAGGTTCCCGCCGACAGCATGATGGCCTCGACCCCCCAGGTGATCGTGGACCGCCGCCGCCAGGCGATGATCGGGATGGTCCCCTGAGGCCCCCGGACGGCCTGAGGGGGACGCTTGGGTCCCAGGCACTGGTCGAGCATTCCCCCTGTCCCGAAGGTGGCTTTGGCCAGTCCGGGACGGGTGCAGCCTTGGCCTATCAATGAGGCCTGTTGGTCGCCGGCCATGCCGGCGATGACCGGCCGACCCGACAGGATCTCGGCCGCCCCCACGGCGCCGGAGGAGTCGACCACTGTCGGAAGCAGCGATTCGGGGATGCGCAGGGCAGCCAGGACCTCGGGGCTCCATCCCGAGCCGTCGCCGTGGATGAGGCCGGTCACGCCGGCGTTGGATGCGTCGGTGACGTGGAGCCGCCCCCCCGAGAGGGTCCAGGCCACCCAGGTGTCCACGGTCCCGAAGGCGAGCTCCCCGCGCTCGGACCGGGAGCGATCCGGATCGGCCACGTCGAGCAACGCCGCCAGCTTGGTGGCCGAGGCGTTCGGGGCCACCCGGATTCCCTTGCCCTGGAGTTCGAGGCAGGTGCCGACGGTGCGGAGGTCCTGCCACCCGAGGCCCGGCCCCACCGGGACTCCAGTGGCCCGGTCCCAGACGATGGTCGACGCCCGCTGGTTGGCGATACCCACGGCGTCGACGGGTCCGCCCTCGGCCAGGCTCCGCGAGGCCACCTCGACCACGGCCTCGGCCATGGCTGCGGGGTCGAACTCGACCAGTCCGGGGAACGGGGTGTCGGGCAGCACCGGAACGTGGTGGATGTGCTCGACCGCCCCATCTGGCCGCACCACCGCCCCTCGCACGCCGGAGGTCCCCACGTCCACCACCAGGATGCTCACGGCCAGGGCGCCGGACCGTGGGGGCCGTCGAGGCCGAGCTTGCCGGGGTTGAGGATGCCGTTGGGATCGAGCGCCTGCTTGACCGCGGCCAGGACGCCGAAGCCCGTTCCCAGGGCGTCGGGAAGAAAGCGCGACCGGTTGATGCCGATTCCGTGGTGGTGGCTGATCGCCCCACCCGCGGCCATCGTGGCCCGGGTGACTTCGTCCCAGGCGCGCCGGTAGTACCGGTCGATCCAGGCCCGGACCTCGGGACCGGCCCCGGCATCGGAGCCGTCCGGCGAACCGATGCCCGACGGCGGCCGGCCGGCGAAGGTGAAGTACAGGCAGGCGCCGTCGGCGTAGGCGTGCGACTGGTGGGACGAGGCCACCAGCGTCCCCTCCACGCCCCCGAGGGCATCGAGCACGGAACGGTAGAGGCCGGGCAGCGCCCTCCAACGGGCCGACACCTCCACGGTGTCGACCACGATGCCGGCCCGCCACAGGGGGGCCAGAGCGGAGACGTCGTTGCGGTGCCCGAGCCACCGCTCCACCAATCCGACGTCGAGCGGCGCAGCAGCGCGGCACTCCTCGTCGACCACCGCCAGACTGGCCTCGACCAGGCCGGGGTCGGCCTCATCCAGGACGATGAGCGCGTTGGTGTCGGGCTGATCGAAGGAGCGCCCCGACTCGGTCTCGTCGTAGAGGCGGAGGACGGCGGGGGTGGCGCCGCGGCGCAGGATCCTCCGGCAGGCATCGAGCCCCTCGGCGAACGACGGGAACCCGAAGGCGCGGCGGCCCTCGCCCTCGGGGACCGGGTGCACCCGGAAGCGCCCCTCGGTGATGACACCGAGGGTGCCTTCGCTCCCCACGAACAGCTGGGTCAGGTCCGGACCCGTGGCCGAACGTGGTGCGTGACCGCCGGTCCGCACCACCCGGCCGTCGGCCAGCACGACCTCGAGCCCGATGACCATGTCCTCGATCTTCCCGTACCGGTTCGAGTACTGGCCGGCCCCCCGGCAGGCCAACCACCCGCCCACGGTGGAGAGGTCCATCGACTGCGGCCAGTGTCCGAGGGTGAGCCCGTAGTCGCCCCGGAGCCCGGCCTCCACCTCGGGGCCGAAGGTGCCGGCGCGCAGGTCCGCCACCAGTGAGTCGGCGTCGACGGGGCCGATGCCGGCCAACCCGCAGAGGTCGAGCGTCACCCCGCCGAACAGGGGGATAGAGCCTCCGCATACGCCGCTGCGGCCCCCGGCGGCCGTGACCGGTACGCGGGCCTGGTGGCAGAGGGCCAGAACGGCCGCCACCTGTTCGGTGTCTGTGGGGCGGGCGATGACCGCCGGTCGGGCCGGGACCTCGCCGGCCGCGGCCCAGCCGATGGCGATGGGCCACCAGTCCCGGCCCGCCTCAGCCCGGTCCATCTCGTCGTCCGAAACCTCGGCGCACACCTCACCGAGCTGCCGTCGCAGAGAGCTGTCGACGGCCACACGCTCACCGCCGAGATGGTCCACAATCTCCGTTGGTTTGGCATCGATCGACGTCACCGGTGTGGGCTCGGTCACCGAAGCTCCGATGTGCGGGCCCCCGAGGCC
>DASZJN010000061.1:0-6555 GCA_035948045.1 Acidimicrobiales bacterium
TCTTCGACGATGTGGCCACCATCGAGGTGCGTGCCATCGCCGGGGCCACGCTCCCCCTCGTGGACAAGTCGTTCACACCGGACGCCGCGGCCGGAGCCGTGTCCATGGGCCTCACATCGGGACCGACCGACCTCTCGGCCACGGACTCGGAGGCGTATCTCCACGAGTTCCCCTATCTGGGCACGCCGCACTCCGGGTTCGCCGCCCACGTCGAGGAGAGCTGACCGGTGAAAGGGCACACGGGCACGGAGCCGGTGCTCCCGGCGAGCGGTGAGGGGACCGTCGTCCTCGACATCGGGGGTGACCGCGGAGCTGCGGTCATCTACGTCCCAGCAACGCTTCACGGCGAGGAGATCGAGATCCGGGCCGTGGGCCAACCGTGGAACGGAGCCCACACCGGCATCCGAGAACGCACGCTACGGGACGGCGTCTGCTTTGCGGCCGTGTTCGGGGCCCTCGACACAGGTGACTACCAGTTGCGGATCCGGGGCGCCGAGACTGGCCAGGTGGTGGACGTCCCGGTCGGCGGTGGCGGAATCACCGAGGCACGGTGGCCCGAGCGCTGACGCCGACGCCCCGGAACGCGCGGATCGGGACAGCTGAAAAAACTACGATTGGCCCGGTGCCAGCACCAATGAGCGGGACCGGGGCATGGATCGCTGTCATCGGCGACCGCATGCCGGGCTTCGAGCCGCAGGATGCCATCGCCGGCTCCGTCGACGATGCCGCCAACCACCTGGGCTGCCCGACGCCGGAGGTCCGGTGGATCGCCACCGAGCTGCTCGACCGCGATGGGCCTGACGTCCTCACGGGTGCCTCTGCGGTGTGGTGCGCTCCGGGCAGCCCGTTTCGGAGCCTGGCCGGCGCGCTCGCCGGCATCCGTTGGGCCCGGGATGAGGGAGTCCCCTTCCTGGGCACGTGTGCAGGATTCCAGCATGCGGTGATCGAATATGCCCGGAACGTGCTCGGACACGAGCGGGCGGCCCACGCCGAGTACGGACCCGCCGACGAGGGCGACCTCTTCATTGATGAGCTGCTCTGCAGTGTGGTCGGGACGACCATGGAGGTCGACATCGTCAACTCGCGCCTGCTCGACATCTACGGGACCGCCCATCCCAAAGAGCGTTACTACTGCCGCTTCGGCCTGAACCGTGTGTGGCGGGAGCCCCTCGACCGTGCGGGGCTGCTCGTGGCCGGCGTCGACGCCCACGATGGCGACGTCCGGTTGATGAGTCTGGCCAACCACCCGTTCTTCGTATTGACGCTGTTCGTTCCACAGACCTCGTCGTCCCCGGGGAGTCCCCATCCTCTGGTCACGGGCTACCTCCGAGCCGCCCTCGGCCCGATCGGGTAGTCACCGGGGACGGGTGGTCACCCGCGGGTGACCTGGTGGAGCTCGACCTCACCGGGGATGCCGTCCAGCTGGTGGGTTCCCGCCGGTTCGAAGCGCAATCCGGGCTCGGCCTCTCCTCCAAAGGCCGCCATGACCTCACCGGGGTGGGCAGCCTTCACCACTCGGGCGGCCAGGTTCACCACCGAGCCGAAGACATCGCCATCGCGGAGCATGACCCGTCCCGTGGCCAACCCGGCCCGCACCGGGGGGACGATGGGATGGCGACGGAAGGTTTCCGCCAGCTCGAGAGCGATGGCGGAGGCCGAGGCGACGTCCGAGGCGGTGTACATGATCTCGTCACCGATCAATTTGATGACCCGTCCGCCACCTGCAGTGACGGCATCGGCAGCGATGTGCTCGAACTCGGTCAGCACGGACCCGAGATCACTCATGGTCAGCTGCTCGCCCAGTCGGGTCGAGCCGACCAGGTCGACGAACCCGACGACGAGCCGTCGCGTTTCGAAGCCGACCATGTCCTCTTCGAGGCTGGTGCGCTGTGCCACCAGCAGGTGCTGGCGGAACAACGCGTCCAGGGCAGGAGCGACGAAGGGGAGCAACGCGGTCGCCTCCACGTTGGCGTGGGCAACGGCCAGACCGATCTGATCCTGGCGCCGGGCCGCGGGCTCGACGTTGACCAGAAAGGAAGACACCACGGCGTCGGCCACGCGAGCCATGGCCGATCCCAGAACGCGCACCAGCTGATTTCGGCCTTCCTCTCCGAAGACGGCGGTTACCTCGGCCATGCCGGCGGCAAAGGCCACGAACGGAGGGGCGAACACACGCACTCCGGGCCCTGGTTCAGGAAGTCCGGCGGCCCGGGCCAGCGTTCGCATTTCCTCCGCGCCGATGCCGGCCTCGGCGGCCGCCTCTTCCAACGTCAGTGCCGGCCCACCTCTGATGGCGAGCACACCGGCCAGGGCGGGAAGGGCGTCCCGGAAGGCGACCAGGTCTTCCGGGCCAGCCCCGAGCCCCACCACGTACTGCAGCAACTCGAGTCGCGCCTCGGCTTGCTCGTCGTCGGGGTCGTAGACGCCGAGGGCCGCCAGTTCGTCCGGTTCCACGATTCACCAGTACACACGACACACGGCTCGACTCGCTACTGCTCGCAGGAACTGGTTCCCTCCGAGATGGTCGCCCGTCCCTCGTTCGGTCCACAATGATGTGAGCGCTTCGGACCGTGGGCCTTTTGACGCTGGACGGTTCTCTCGCCCCTTAGGGCAAGGCCACCTTCACAGTGAAGTTCTCCGTGCTACGCGAACCGGGCGTGACGGTCACCGCCGTCGGCGGTGAGGTGCTCTCGTTGAAGCTGACACCGCCGAAGACATCCACGAAACCTGACACCCACCAGGTGCCGGGCGCCAACACCACCTGGTAGAGGCCGCCCGACTGGTTGTTGTAGGCGTATTGCTCATTGGGACACGATGTCCCGGTGGGCGGGGCGCTGCAGGCGCGGACCCCGGACTGGAACCCGTTGGCCGGCGCCCCGATCACCACAACCTTGCCGGAGACGACTCCGCCCGAGGGCGTCTGGTAGGGAACCGTCAACTTCTTCGTGGTCGTCTGCCCGGCAGTGATGGTCACTGCGGTTCCCACCGGAACGGTGTATGAGCCGAACACCGTTCGATAGCCGGGATACAAGATCCACGATCCGGGTGTGAGCGTGGACAGCTGGTACAGGTTGAAGGTGGTCCTCGCCCGGCTCGCAGCCGCTGCCGGCGCCCGTGAGGATGCACTGAGCCCTCCGGTGGTGGCGATGGCGTAACCGAACCCGAAGCCGCCGGGTCCCGAGAACTCACTCACGCACTCAGGTGACGTTCGCCCGACCGTCGAGGCGGGACAGGCAGTCATCGTGTAGGCCGTGATGGGCACGCGCGACTGGTTGCCGGTGACGTGGATGGTGCCTGCCGCGGTCCCGAGCACCTGGTAGGGAATGGCGAGCGTGACGGATGTGACCTGCCCACCGGTGATGGTGACCGTCTGGGATGGCCCCGAGATGGCATTGTCGAACGGCGGCACCAGGTAGAGGCCTTTGACGGTCCACTGCCCGGTGGCCAGCAGCAGGGGGAACGAATTGCCCCCGAATGGGTATCCGTAGGAGCTCTGGCAGATCCCGGTGCCCACCTGGCACGCCGAGAAGGCCACAGGCGCGGAGAAGCCGACTGGGGCACCCGTCACGGTGACGGTGGCGGTCAGGAGCCCCTCCGCCGGCGTGAGGAACGGCGTGGTCAGGTTGACCTTCTTCTTACCGCCGGCGACGAGGGTGAACGCCTTGCCGGCCTTGGCATTGGTGGAGCATCCGAATTCCGTGCAGTAACTCGGATAAGCCGTCCATTTGCCCGACGGCAAGCCGGCGACCTGGTAAGTCGTCGAACCGCCGCCAGGGGAGGGCTGGCCGTATGCGTTGACGCAGACGATCGAGGGGGTGACCCCGTTATAGGGAGCGAAGGACGGACACAACAGCGCCGAGAGGCTGTAGACCGTGACCCCGCTGGGCACCCCGGTGACTTGGATCGTGCCTTTCACCGTGGCAGGGCTCTGGTAGAGGATCGTGAAATTGAGGGAGACGGTTCCGCCGGAAGGGATGGTGACGGTCTGCGGCGGAGAGAGGAAGGCGCCGCCGTACGGGTTGATCTCGTAGAAGCCGTCGACCGTCCACGTTCCGGCAGCCAGCGGGAGCGTGTACTTGCCCCCGGAGGTGAGGGAGTACACGGGGTTGGGGCACGCCAGCCCGGGTGGCCCGCCGGCGGGGCAAGCACCCACCCCCGAGTACGGAGGTGCGAATCCGGCGGGAGCACCGCTGATCGCCACCGTTCCGGTCAGCGTCCCGCCCGGCGAGGTTGCTCCGGCGCCGGGCGCAGTCTGAAGGAGTCCCGCGGCCAGCAGAACCAGAGTTGCCACCGGGATGACTGCCAGCCGTGCCCACCGCTGCCGATGCTTCATGGCCAATCCCCCGATCCGCCTCGGCGCATGTGCGTCAAGCTCGATGCCAAGCTACTCGACCCCCATCCCCTCGTCGAGGGTTTTGTGGGACCGTTCTTCGTAACGGCTTCATGCCTTCGTGGAGGCTTCGTACTCGACCAGAGGAGAACAGAGGCGTGCCGTCACAGCGTCCGTCGACGATATGCCCGCCACGCCACCCTCCCCAACGCGGCGAGTGCCAACACGAACAACACCACGAACAAGGTCGGTCCCGCGATCCGGATCAGCCACTCGAACCCGGAGACGAAGCCGCTCACGCTGTCATGCCACGCCGCGCTCAGGCCTGACCGCGGCGGAGGAGCCGGCGGAGGGTGGTGACCGGCCTCGGCGAGGGACACCGTCAACGTGCCGTAGGTGGTCTGGCTGTTGAGTACGTCGAGCTGGCCCTGCAGCTGTTCGATCTGACTCTGCAGGGAATCGAGCTGACTCTGGACAGCCAGGATGTCCCCGATGGACGTGGCTCGGGACAGAATGGTCAGGTACTGCTGCCGGCTGGCCTGGAGGGCGGTGATCCGTGACTGGAGGTCGACGTACTGGCCGGTGACATCGGTCGAGGTCGACGTGGACGAATCAACCTTGCCGATGCCTTGGACCTGCGTGACCAAGGTCCCGAAGGATGCCTGGGGAACCTGGAGGACCACGGTGCCGGACGAGGAGGTTCCGGTGACGGGGCTACCCACCTGCACCTGGGACTTGGCCACGAACCCGCCGTCGCCGACCACAAGGGTCGAGAGCCTGGTCACCACGGACTGGATGGATCCGCTGCTAATGGTCAGGTCGACCGAGCCGGTGGTCACCACCTTGGGCGACTGACCGACGGCGCCCGGGGGCAGGGGCGCAATGGACGTCGGGGTGGTAGGCGTCCCCGGCGCCGGCGCCGGGCTGGCGGTCGAGCCGGACGCCGGGCCGCGCGGTGATGCGGGCGAGCCGGCACCGGACGGTGCTCCGGTCGAAGCCCCTCCCGTCGTGGGAGTCTGGCCGACCCCGGAGATGGAAGGAGCGGGGCCTTTGCCGATGGCACTGCCGGCGGTCGACGTCGCCGACTGGCGCGACGACGGGCTGGTGCCGGGGTGGAAGAGGGTGACTCCCCCCGCAACCAACACCACGGCGGCGGCGATGGCGGCCACCCGGACCCGACGAGTGTGCGGAATGACGGCGCGGAGGGAGGCCCGTGACGCGTCCGCGGTCGCGGTTCGTGCGGCCGCGAGCACACGGTCTTGGGCCCCGGTGGGGACGTCGAAGGCGTCGGCGGCTTCGCCGAGCGCCCTTCGCAGGCGGTCTTCGTCGATCACGGTCACCGGAGGTCTCCTGATTCTGACAATGGATCGGCTCCGGTCTCCGATAGGAGAGCCGGATGTTGGGCCAGCAGTCGTCGGCCTTCATGGAGACGGGATTTGACGGTGCCCTGCCGTCGCCCGATGGCCGTGGCGATCTCCCGCTCGCTCAGGTCGGCGTAATAGCGAAGGACGACGACGACCCTCAGATGCAGCGGCAGGTCCTGCAGGGCGCGGGCCACGTCCTGTGATCGCGCCACGCGGCCCGGTAGGTCCTCGATCGATGACACGCCGTCGAGGTGGTCGCCGTCCGACCGCCGGTCCCGGTGGGGGATCTCGTCGCGCAACTTCGAATTGCAGGTGTTGACGACGACCCGGTACAGCCAGGGCTTCACGTCAGCCCCTGTGGCGAGCGAGGCGCGGAACCTCCAGGCCCGAAGATAGGCCTCCTGGACGGCCTCCTCGGCGTCCGAGCGATTGCCGAGGATCAGACACGCGGTGCGGAAGGAGCGGGCATAGCCCTCCTTCAACCAGGCCTCAAGATCATCCACCTCTTCGTGACTGCGCACTCGCCCGATCCTCGTCCCTCATTCAGTTCGGCAACCATGAGGACCCACTTGATACAGACGCTGTGGCGGTCAAAAAGGTTCGCGGAGATTTCCGGTCACGCCTGGCCCGCCCACGACGCCGACCGGGGCAGCCCGTGGCACCACTGATTGTGCCGATCAAGCTGCTGAGCGCGCGAATCTCGGTCGGGTGGGGCCATTGTCGAGAGAATGATCCCGTGGGACTGAGTGACGGGCCAGCTGGGTGAGACGCTCCGGGGCGATGCAACGCTGGAGTGCGGAGGCGCGGCCGTTCCTCACGGCTCTGATCGGAGCCGAGGACGAACTCATCTCGAGATCCGAA
>DASZJN010000062.1:0-3056 GCA_035948045.1 Acidimicrobiales bacterium
GGGGTCCGGTGAGAAGCCGATCAGCCCGGCCAACGAGGCGGTGGCGACGATCGCTCCTCCGCCGCGTGCCGTCAGGGCCGGGACCAGTGCCCGCACTCCGAAGACAACCCCGTCGACATTGACCCCCATTGCCCGACGGTAGGTGTCGTCGTCGAGCTTGGTGATGTCGGCCTCACCGGTCATCACCCCCGCGTTGAGGTGGGCGAGGTCGATGCCGCCGAAGCGGGAGGTGACCGCCTCGATGATGCCCGGCCAGGCGTCGGAGCGGCCGACGTCGGCCTGGACCGCCAGTCCGCCGAGCTCGTCGGCCGCCCGCCCCGCGGCGGCGCCGTCCAGGTCGACCACGGCCACCGATGCGCCGGTGTCGGCCAGCCGTGCGGCGGTTGCCCGGCCGATGCCCGATCCACCGCCGGTCACCACGGCCACCTTGCCCGAAAGCGCTCCCATTGTCTCCCCTGTCTGATCTGGACCTGTCGTCGCCGGGTCCGGCCTCTGGTCGTAGCCGATCTCCTGCGTCGTTGCCGGTGACGACGCTGAATCCGGTTCCCGATGTCACCCTACCGGGGACCTGAGGCATACTGGGAGGGCGTCAACGAGTATCGGACCAGGCGCTCCTCGACCATGAGACCCCTTCCTCGATGAGACCCATCCCCGTCGCGTTCCACGTCTGGTTCCTTGAGGTGCACACCTACGGAATCGGGTTGGCCCTGACCTTCTGGTTCGGGCTTCGCTACACCGAGCGCAGGTTGCGCAAGGCCGGCTATCCCTGGCAGTGGGTCACTGGGATGTTCGTGTGGGTCATCGTGGCGGCCATCGTCGGGGCCCGGGCCCTCCACGTTCTCTCCAACCTCTCCTTCTACACACACAATCCGGGACAGGTCGTGGCCATCTGGCAGGGCGGCCTGTCATCGTTCGGCGGTCTCCTGTTCGCCGTGCCGGTCGCCATCGTCAGCATGCGGCGTCGCTGCCCCCAGCTGCAGGCGCTGCGATTCGCCGATTTGATGGCCCCGGTGCTCATGGCGTGCTGGGGCATCGGCCGCCTGCTCGGTCCCCAGCTGATGGTGGCCGGAGGAGGGCACCGGACCAACCAGTGGTTCGGCATGTACTACGCCGGCCAGAGTGGAAGGCGGCTCCCGGTACCGATCTTTCAGGCGATGGAGGACTTCGCCATCTTCGGGATCCTTCTCCTTGTCGAGCGCTGGCTCCGTTCCATTGCCCCGGCGCCAATCGGCTCGGCCGACGGCGCTGATGCCCCCGGGTCGACCAGGTTGCTTCCACCCGCGGGGATCGTGCTCGGTGTCGGCATGGTGCTCTGGGGCATCGAAAGATTTCTCGACGAACACCTGTGGCTCGGTGAGGACGGGCACCTCGGATCGCTTCTGGTCCAGATTGCCGGAATCGCCCTTGCGGTGGTGGGTGCGGCCCTCCTGGTCTCGCGGATCGGCCCACTTCAGCGCTGGAGGCGGGGTGAGGGTGGTGATCCCGAGCCTGCGGCCGCGTCCGGAGCGGTCGTCGAGGCCGACTCCGATGGAGTCTCGAGCGACAGTCCGGGTGACGGTCCCGGTGGAGATCCGGCTCTCTCCGGATCGGCGGAACCGTCAGCGATGGATGATGAAGATCCCGGGCGCCGGGCACCGGCCCATGTCCCGTCGACCACCTCGATATCTCGGGCCGCCGACATCGACTGAGCGGCCACCTACTCGGGGGCGAGGCCCATCCGGGGCAGTTTGTCCGGTGCCGGCGGCTGGGACCCGATGAGGCGTGGGCTCGGGCCGGGTGCCTCAGTCCGTGAGACTGGTGGCTCCGAGCCCGACCAGATCGACCGGGACGCCTGAGCCTGACGCGTCACTCGCCCCGGCAGTTCGGGCCGGTCCGGACGGCGACGAGGCGGCAACGGGGAGCGGGCAGGCTGGTGCAGCGATGCGGACTGGCCTCTTGGCGATGAGCGCGGCTGGGGGTCCACCTGCCGCGATTCCGATCACGGCGACGCCGATCACGGCGACGCCGATCACCGCCAGGGCTGCCGGGGTTCGGACGTAGCTGACCATGGCGATCGCCGTGCCGGCTTCGACCACGACCACGACCCGACTCGCCCACGGTCCCGCCAGCTGGAAACGACGGTGGAAGCGGCGTAGCGCCGACGGATTGGTCATGCGGCGGGTGAGGAGAACGGCCAGCCCCCGAAGAAGCCCGAAGCCGGTGCCCACGGCCAGCGCCACGACCGGATCGGCGGTCAAGGCTCCGAGGACGATCATCAGGTAGACGGCGGCCGTGGTGATGTAGGTGGCCAGTCCGGTTCCGATCTGCCAACCGAAGCCGCCGCCGTAGACCCAGGGTCGGTACTGGTCGAGCCACCGCTCGTTCACCTGGCGACGATGAATCGGCAGCCTGAGGCCGACGATCCCGGTATCGGATGCGGCGGCGACAAGCGCGGCCCCGAAAGCCAGGAGGCCTACGGCAGTGGGTGAGGGGTCGACAGACCGGACCACGCCGGCCAACCCGGCCATGGCCGCCCCGAGCGTCGCACCGCCGACGGTGGCACCGACCACGAACCACATCGCGGTCGAGCGATAGGAGTTCCCCTTCGCCCGCTCGCTGATCGGGGTGACAGTGGAGAGCATGGACAATCCGCAGGGCGACCAGGTCGATCGAGCAGCGGCAGACACGGCCACCAACGTTGCGGCCACAGCGATGGCAAGGGTCATGGTCCTCCTCGGCGGGATGGGTGGGGTCGGGTGGTGACGGTGATGGGGCGACCGCCGCCGGAGGCCCTCGGTCCCCCTTGGAGGTTGGACCCCATCAGGCGGGGGAACCAAGGAAGGGAACATTGAACGTGAAGATGCCGCCATCCTGGGCGACCAGCCAGTACCCCTGGGCGGAAGGAGCGGCGGCCAACCCCACGATCGGACGGTTGAGCGACCGCCCTCCCATCGAGCCGTAGAACTGGGCGTCGCCGAAGGAGAAGATCCCCCCGTCCGAGGCCACCGTCCAGTACCCCTTACCCGAGGGGGTGGCGGCCATCCCCACCATCGGTTTGTTGAGCACGACCGCGCCCA
>DASZJN010000063.1:0-13900 GCA_035948045.1 Acidimicrobiales bacterium
GAGCTCGCCGAGCGGCTGGCCGACCTGACTCCGGGCGACTGCAATCGCATCTTCTTCACTACCGGTGGATCGGAGGCTGTGGAGTCAGCGTGGAAACTGGCGCGCCAGTACTTCCGGGTCATCGGGCAACCCGAACGCACCAAGGTGATCAGCCGCAACATCGCCTATCACGGAGCCACCATGGGGGCCCTCTCCATCACCGGCGTCACCGACATCAAGACACCGTTCGAACCACTGGTGCCCGGCGCGGTCAAGGTGCCCAACACCAATTTCTACCGGGCCAAGTACTTCGCCGACGACCTCGAGGCCTTCGGTCGGTGGGCCGCTGATGCCATCGAGGAGGCCATCCTGATGGAAGGGCCGAAGAGCGTGGCCGCCGTGTTCCTCGAGCCGGTGCAGAACGCCGGCGGTTGCTTCCCGCCTCCCCCCGGCTACTTCCGGAGGGTGCGGGAGATCTGCGACCGGTACGGGGTCCTGCTCGTGTCCGACGAGGTGATCTGCGCCTTCGGCCGACTGGGCCACTGGTTCGGGGCGGAGCGCTACGACTACGAGCCGGACATGGTCACCATGGCCAAGGGACTTACCAGCGGCTACTCCCCCCTCGGGGCCCTGGCCGTCAGCGACCGGCTGATCGAGCCGTTCCTCCACGGCGAGAGCTTCCTGCATGGCATCACCTTCGGCGGCCATCCGGTGAGTGCGGCGGTGGCCTTGGCCAACATCGACGTGTTCGAGAAGGAGGGACTGCTCGCCAACGTCCGACAGAACGAGTCGGCCTTCAGGGCGTCGCTCGACACCCTCCGGGACCTGCCCATCGTGGGCGACGTGCGGGGAGCGGGCTACTTCTACGGCATCGAGCTGGTCAAGGACAAGGACACCCGGGAGACCTTCGACGATGATGAGGCCGAGCGGCTCCTGCGCGGCTTCCTCTCCCATGCCCTCTACGACGCCGGATTGATCTGCCGGGCTGATGACCGGGGCGATCCGGTGGTGCAGCTCGCTCCCCCATTGACCTGTGGCGAGGAAGAGTTCGAGGTGATGACCTCCATCCTGCGGTCGGTGCTGACCGAAGCGTGGAAGCAGGTCTGAGCCCGCCATCGGGCGAGCGCTATCGAGCCCTCTCCCTGTGGTGGGACCGGCTCCCGGAGCCAGTCGGCCTCCGGGTGCCCCTCCCGGGTGACGTCGACGTCGACGTGGCCGTGGTGGGCGGCGGGTTCACCGGGCTGTGGGCGGCCTACTACCTGGCCGAAGCCGACCCCGCCCTGCGGATCGCCGTCATCGAGCGGGATGTGGTCGGGTTCGGAGCGTCAGGTCGGAACGGAGGGTGGTGCTCGGCGCTGTTCGCGGTGTCCGGGGAGCGCCTCGACACTGTGGCCGGCGTCGGCGCCGGAGCGGCCATGCGCGTGGCCATGGAGTCGACGCTCGAAGAGGTGGGCCGGGTGGTCCGCGTCGAGCACATCGAGTGTGACTTCGCCCCGGGGGGGACGGTGGTGCTGGCCCGCACCGGCGTCCAACTCGAGCGCGCCCGCAACGAGGTCGCCGCGGCCCGGGCGGCCGGGGTCGGTGACGAGAGCCTCCGGTTCCTCTCCGCCACCGAGGCGTCGGCCATGGTGGGGGCCACCGGGATCCTGGGCGGGACCTACACCCCGCACTGCGCCGCCGTGGACCCCGCCCGCCTGGTCCGGGGACTGGCCGAGGTCGTGGAGCGGCGGGGCGTAGTCATCTACGAGCAGACCGCGGCGCGAGCCATCCGCACCGGTGCGGTGGAGACCGACCGGGGCAGGGTCACCGCCGCCATCACGGTCAGGGCCACCGAGGGGTACACCCGGACGATCGAGGGTGAGGACCGGACCCTGGTCCCGGTCTACTCACTCATGATCGCCACCGAGCCCCTCCCCGACGGATTCTGGGCCGAGGCCGGCCTGGCCCGCAGGGAGACGTTCGCCGACCATCGCCACCTCATCATCTACGGGCAGCGCACCGCCGACGGGCGGATGGCCTTCGGTGGCCGGGGGGCGCCGTACCACTTCGGTTCGGCCATCCGACCGGAGTTCGACCGCGACGGGGACGTCCACGAGTCGTTGCGGGTGGCGCTGGTGGATCTCTTCCCGGCCCTGGCCGACGCCGAGATCACCCACCGGTGGGGCGGCCCGTTGGGGATCGCCCGCGACTGGTTCCCCTCGGTCGGGCTCGACCGCGTCGCCGGCCGAGCGTGGGCGGGGGGCTATGTCGGAGACGGGGTGTCCACCACCAACCTGGCCGGGCGAACGCTGCGCGACCTGATCCTGGGCCGGGACACCGAGCTCACCGCCCTGCCCTGGGTCGGGCACCGTTCGAGGCGCTGGGAGCCCGAACCACTCCGGTATCTCGGCATCAATGCCGGACTGCTGCTGGCCGCCAGCGCCGACCGCGCCGAGGAGCGAACCGGGAGGTCGACCTGGCGTTCGCGGGCCCTCGGACGGGTGCTGGGCGGCTGAACCTCAGCTCACTGCCTCGATCGGCGATGGCTCCGAGGTCGGAAAACGGGCTCAGCCTGCTCCGAAGAAGCCGGCTCCGAAGGCGAAGATCCCTCCGTCCCAGCTCACCAGCCAGTAGCCACCGGTCACCTGATCGACGTTCATCCCGGCGATCGGCGCATTGAGCGGCACGGTGGCGTCCGGCCCCTCGAAGGGCGCGCCGCCGAAGTTCGAGACGGTCCCGTTGTCGGCCACCAGCCAGTAGCCGTTGGTGGCGGGGTCGAGGGCCATGCCGACCACGGGGCTGCTCGACGCACGACCGCCCGTCGAGCCGGCGAATGCGGCGTTGCCGAAGGCGAAGATACCGCCGTCACTGGCGACCTCCCAGTAGCCTCCGCCGCTGGCATCGAGCGCCATACCGACGACCGGCCGGTTCAGTCGCCAGCCGCCCGTCGACCCGTAGAACTGTGCATCGCCGAAGGCGAAGATGCCGCCGTCACTGGCGACCTCCCAGTAGCCCTTGCCGTCCTGAGTGGGGGTGAGACCGACGACGGGAGCGTTGAGCGGCGTACCACCCATCGAGCCGTAGAAGCGAGCATCGCCAAATGCGAAGACGCCCCCGTCGCGAGCGATCTCCCAGTAGCCCTGGCCGTCGGGAGTGGCGACGATGGCCACGATCGGAGCATTCAGCTGGAATGAGGACGTGGAGCCGAAGCTGGTCACGGCTCCGTGGGTGGAGATCTCACCCAACGAGTTCACCAGCCAGTAGCCGGTTCCCTGCGGGTTGGAGGCCATGCCCACGACCGGCCCGGAAAGGGAGCCCACCATCTTGTAGGCGGTGCTCGGAACGGCCGACGTCTCGTTCGATGCCGACGAGAGCCCTGCGGCGTTGACGGCCCGCACCGTGAAGAAGTGCGGCGTGCCCGCAACGAGGCCGGAGACGACCAACGAGGTGCCGGTGACCGGTGTGGCGCCGTTGACCGGAGCGGAACCCTCGCCACCTCGCCTGGTCCCCACGTACACGTTGTAGCCCGTCACGTTCAGGTTCTGATTCGAAGACGGGGCTGTCCAGGTGACCCGGGCCGACCCCACACCGGCGCTGGCCTTGGCGCTGGTCGGCGCGCTGGGCACGGTCAGGTCCGACGCCGGCGAGGCGGGCTTGGGGACAGCCGATGGTGCGGGGGAGCTCGACGGCACGACACCGGCCGGGGCTGCCTGCGGGGCGGCGGACGCCATCGGGTGACTGGAGGCCGCCGGCGTGGTGCTGGTCGTCCCGGTGCCGGTGCTGGCGGCGGCGGAACCGACCAGGGCGTGCCCGTTCCTACTGCCCCTCTTGGCCGACCGGGACCCGGTCCCGTAGGCCTGGGGGGTAATCGTCGAGCTCGTGTGAGCCGGTGCCCTCGACGCCGCAGTGGTCGGGCTCGTCGCCATGTAGGGCAGGGCGGGCACAGCTCCCGAGCCGGCGCTGTGGGCTGTGGCCTTCGTACTCAGGGCAGGGCTCCGGTACGCAGCCACGACACCCACGGAGAGCAGGGCCGCCACCAGGACGGTCGCGAACAGCATCAGTCTCGAGCGTCTGGCGGGCAGCGGGGAGTCGCCCATCAACCACAGGCACCACTCCTTCAACCCACGTATCCAATCGTGCACGGAATCCCTTGCCCAGTCGCTCACCCAACCGCCCCCATCGTCGATGCGCATCCCCACCATGGAGAACGTCCACGGTGTGCCCTCACTGTTGACCGGATGTCAAGAGTGGTGATCCATCCCTTGGCCCCTTACCCGCGCGTTTCAGACGTTAGACAGTATAGCGACGGAGATCGCAGCCAGAAAGGTCGCCCTGACCAGGGACAATGGCTGATCGGGCGACCCGGCCCTGCCGCGGACTGAGGGCTTGCACGACGACGAGGTCGGTCCCGCCCGGTTTGCCCGGAGATTCACCACCCGGGTCCGATGGTCTGCGGCTGGCCGGCCGCTCGTGAACACGAGGTCAGGATCCGATGGCCGGCACGGTCGGACGACCCTGAAGCGCCACTCGACGTTCACACCCGGCGGGTGGTCCTCTCACCGGTGAGGGTGGCCTCTTGCTGGCAGGGGTGGTCCGGGTCTCCGCCACGATGGCCCAGCCCACAACCAAGGTCGGGGACCGCGGGGTCGACGAACCGCCGGGTCTGGAGAATCCGTGCCGCTCCGCTCAGTCGACCAGGTCGACGGGCCGATTCTGCTCGTCGACCACCACGATGCTCGGTTCGTGGCCGCCCAGCTCGTCGTCCTCCACATCGGCGAAGGTCACGATGATCACCAGGTCGCCGACCTGCGCCAATCTGGCGGCAGCCCCATTGAGGCAGATCTGCCCCTCCGTTCCCTCGATGGCATACGTCTCGAATCGGGCACCGTTCATCAGGTTGTACACGGCGACCTGCTCATTGGGGACGATGTCGGCGGCCTTGAGCAGATTGGGGTCGATCGAGATCGAACCGACGTAGTTGAGATCGGCGTCGGTGACCCGAGCGCGGTGGATCTTGCCGTTCATCATCCGTCGTCGCACGGCCGCTCCAGCGATGGTCATGTGGTGCGCAATTGCGCAACAGCCTTCACCCGCAGCGTAATGCGGACACGGTGCACCCTGGGCGCGGGTCGTCGTCACCGAGGGGAAAGCCCGGCGCCTCGCGGACGGCCACCCCCGGAGACGGGCCGCCGGCTCGACCAGCCCTACCGCCGGAGCTGGGCGTATTCAACGACCCGGGTGATGACGGTGTCGTCGGCCTTGGACACCGCCCCGCAGTCCATGGGGGGCTGGGGGTCGTACTCGATCATCAGCTGCGCGGCCTCGGCCGCCGTCCGGTCCACCAGCAGCTCGACCAGCCGCAGGGCCATGTCGATGCCGCTCGAGACACCGGCGGCCGTGATGATCCGCCGGTCCAGGTGCTCCACGACCCGTTGGGCGGTGGGCAGGGCGCCCACCGCTTCGAGCTCGGCGTAGCACGACCAGTGCGTGGTGGCCGTGAGCCCGTCCAGGAGGCCGGCGGCGCCCAGCACCAACGACCCACTGCACACCGAGGTGGTCATCAGCGTGGTGGCGTGGGCGTGGCGCACCCATTCGAGGATCTTCTCCTGCTGCTGGATGGTGCGGGTGCCGACGCCGCCGGGGAACACGATGACGTCCGGTTCGGGCAGCTCGTCGAAGCTGCGGTCGACGGTCAGGCCGAGCATGCCGTTCTCGGTGCGGATCTCGCCCCGTTGGTGGCCGATGAAGATGACGTCGATCGAGGGAATTCGCTGCAGGACCTCGTAGGGCCCGATGGCGTCCAGAGCTGTCATCTCGGGAAAGAGGGGTATGGCGACCTCCAGGGTGTCGGTCACGCAGGCGTCCTTTCCTCTGCGACGACGCGGAAGCGCCGTCGGTAGGAGTCGGGTGGGACACTGATGCGCCGTTGGAAGACCCGACGGAGCGTCTCGGCCGTGCCGAACCCACAGCGGGTGGCGATGCAGTCGAGTGTGTCGTCGGTGGTCTCCAATTCACGGCGGGCGGCTTCGAGGCGCACCCGCTCGACGAACCGTCCCGGGGTCTCGCCCACTTCGGCGTCGAACACGCGGGAGAAATGCCGCACGCTCATGGCGGCCGCAGAGGCCATGGTGGACAGCCGATGATCGCCACCGGGCGAGGCTTCCACCACGTTCTGCACGGCCCGCACCGCGGAGCGCTCGGCACGAGGCACCCACACCGGTGAGGCGAATTGCGTCTGTCCACCCGGGCGATGCAGGAACATCACCAGCCAGCGCGCAACGGTCTGAGCCACCTCGGTGCCCAGGTCGTCGTGAACCAGGGCCAGGGCCAGGTCGATGCCGGCCGTGACACCGGCACTGGTCCAGAACTTGCCGTCTCGGATGTAGATGGGGTCGGCGTCGACGTGGAGGTCCGGGAACTCGGTGGCCAGCTTGTCGGCGCTGGCCCAGTGGGTGGTGACCCGGCGGCCGTCCAACAGGCCGGCCTCTGCGGCCAGGAAGGCACCGGTGCAGACGGTCGCCACTCGGCGACATCGTGGTGCCACCGCTCTGATCCACGACATCAGGGCCGCATCGCTCCGTGCCGATTGCGCCTGCTGACCGCCGGGGAGCACCAGCGTGTCGATCGGGCCGGTGGCCTCCGGCAGCGGTTCCGTGCCCAGAACCAGGCCGCTCTCGGCCCGGACCGGCTGTCCCGCGTTGGCCACCAGCGTCACCCGGTAGCCCCCGCGGCGGCCGAGGGCGAGGGCCGCCTGAGTGGCCCCGGAGAACACTTCATAGGGCCCCACGGCATCCAGCGACTGCATCCCCGGGAAGGCCACGATGACAACGTTCCGCAGCTTCATGGAGCCAGCCTGACCGACCCCGGCAAAGGCGTCAATGACATGTTCCCCACATATTCGGCCAGGGCCGATGACGACGCCGGAGCAGGGGGCCCAGTGCGCCTAGCCTGCACATCGGTCGCATCCGGGCACCAGGCCCGGGCCCAGGCACCTGGGCACCAGGCGGCCGGACAGGGGGACGGGCATGGCACTACGGATCATCCAGTGGGCCACCGGTGGCGTCGGTCAGGCGGCCATCGCCGGCGTCGTCGCCCACCCCGAACTGGAGCTGGTCGGGTGCTGGGTCCACAGCGCCGGCAAGGCCGGCCGCGATGTGGGGGAGCTGTGCGGCGGCCCGCCGCTGGGCGTGGTGGCCACCAACGATGTGGACGCGCTCATCGCCCTCGATGCGGACTGCGTCATCTACTCGCCGATCATGGCTGAACCGCCGGTGGTCGCCCGACTCCTGGCGTCGGGCAAGAACGTCGTGACCCCCTTGGGGTGGTTCTTCCCCGGCGGCCGCGACGAATCCCTCATCGAGGCGGCGTGCGCCACGGGCCGGACGAGCATCCACGGCACCGGGATCCATCCGGGAGGCATCACGGAGCGCTTCCCGCTGGCCGTGTCTGCGCTGTCGCAGTCGATCACGCACGTGCGCGCCGAGGAGTTTTCGGACATCAGAAGCTACGGGGCCCCGGCGGTCGTGGGTGACATCATGCTGTTCGGCAAGACACCCGAGGAGGCCGCGGCGAGCCTGATGCCGGCCATCCTGGGTGACGGCTTCGGCCAGTCCATCGCCATGATGGGCCACGCACTCGGGTTCGACCTCGACGGCGAAGTGGCCGTGACCCACGAGGTTGCGGTGGCCACTGCTCCGATCGGGTCGCCCATCGGGACCATCGGGCCCGGCCGCATCGCCGCCCAGAAGTTCTGTTGGGAGGGACGGGTCCGGGGGCAACCCGTGATCACGGTGCGGACCAATTGGTTCATGGGGGACGACCATCTCGATCCGGCTTGGACGTTCGGGCCGGAGGGAGAGCGCTTCGAGATCGAGGTCACCGGCGACCCATCGACGCAGGTCACCTTCCGGGGGCTGCACCCTGCCTCCGTCGCCGCCGGCCTCCGGCGCAACCCGGGCGTGGTCGCCACGGGAACCCACTGCGTGAGCGCGGTGCCGGCCGTGGTTGCCGCCGAGCCTGGGATCCGCACCTACCTGGACCTTCCTCTGTACTCCGGCCGGGCCGCGTCCCCGTTGCGCTGACGCCAAAGGGCTGGTGGCGTGGGCCGTTCCGCAGACACCTCCGTTCAAGTTGACGAGCGGATCGGCCGACACTAGGGACAGCAGACGCACGGGAGGCCGGAACTGCAATGTCGGACACGATGGCCACGCCGTCCCACGAACGAGGACCGGCCTCGCCGGTGGTCGCGGGTGGGGAGGGCGCGGGTGGTCAACCCCAGAAGCCCGGATTCCGGTTGAAGCCGACTCACCTGGCCTATCTCATGGGTCCCGTGGCCCTGGTCGCCCTCCTGCTGCTCATGCGATTCGGCTTGATCGTTCACGAGTCGGCGTGGCTGTGGGTGGCCGTCTTCATCGCCGTTCCCGCCACCAGCCTGGTGGTCAACCACCTGTACAGCGTGCGTCCCTCGCGATTGCGGCTGCACCTGCGGATCGCCCCTCAGGCGGCCGGGGTCACCGCGGTGATCTACCTGACCGGGTGGGGACCGGTGTTGTCGGGGGCCTTCGCCTTTCTGGCCCTCGAGAACGTCGCCTTCGTGGGTTCGAAGGTCTGGCGCATCACCGCCTTTTGGAGCCTGGTGTGCATAGGCGTCGGGCAGTTGCTCATCTGGCAGCACGTGATGCCGTCGGTGCTGTCGCTGTCCCAGTCCAACGCGTTGGCGTTGATGGGGGCCTTCGTTCTGTTCTTCATCATTCGCATGGCCGGTGCCACCGCCCAGCAGAAGGAGGAGGCCGAGGCCTCGATGCGCCTGAGCGAGGACAGGTTCCGCTCCCTCATCCAGAACTCGTCCGACACCACGATGGTGATGGGCGCGGCCGGTGTCTGCACCTATGTGAGCCCGGCCATCACCGAGCTGCTCGGATTCGAGCCGACGGATCTGGTCGGCCGCCTCGGCACCGACTTCGTCCATCCCGACGACCGCGACCGGGTGCGGAGCCGGCTGGGGGCCCAGTTCGTGGCGGCCGCCCCCGGCACCGTGCTTCTCCAGTTCCGCATGGAGCAGCGCAACGGGGGCTGGCGGGACGTCGAGGCGGTCGTCACCAATCAGATGGACCGGCCTTCGGTGGCCGGGTATGTGGCCCACATCCGGGACATCACCGAGCGCAAGGAGTTCGAGGCCCTGCTGGCCCATCGGGCCCTGCACGATCCGCTCACCGGGTTGGCCAATCGCCAGTTGATCCTCGACCGGGCCGAGCAGATGCTGGTCCGGTCCCGTCGGACCCTCGAGCCCGTGGCGGCCTATTTCATCGATCTGGACAACTTCAAGGACGCCAACGATTCCCTCGGCCACGAGGCGGGGGACAACCTCCTCCAGGCGGTGGCCGGGCGGTTCGCCGCCATCCTGCGGGCCAGTGACACCGTGGGACGGCTGGGTGGCGACGAGTTCGTCATCCTGGCCGAAGGAGCCTCGTTGGCCGCCGGCCCGCAGATGGTCGCCGAGCGCATCCGGGAAATACTGGCCGAGCCGTTCGAGGTCGTGGGCTACGAGGGGCTCCCGATCACGGTGACCGCCAGCATCGGGATCGCCACCGGCGACCGGCCCTCGGCCCAGGAGCTCCTCCGGGACGCCGACATCGCCCTGTACCGGGCCAAGGCCGGAGGTCGGGGGATCTCGGTGGTCTTCGAGCCGGCCATGCAGTCGGCTGCGGTTGACCGCCTGGCCCTCAAGTCCGACCTCGACTCGGCCCTGGCCGATTCACAGTTCTTCCTCCTCTACCAGCCCATCTTCGACCTCGACAGCGTGGCGATCCACGGGGTCGAGGCCTTGATCCGCTGGCAGCACCCGACCAAAGGGGTCATCTCCCCCGACGACTTCATCCCCGTGCTCGAAGACAGCGGCATGATCGTCGAGGTGGGACGGTGGGTCCTCCAGGAGGCCTGTGCCCAGGGAGCCAGCTGGCAGCGGATGGGCTACGCCACCACCATGTCGGTCAACGTGTCCATGCGCCAACTCGAGGCCGACACCCTGGTGGACCACGTCCAAGAGGCGCTGACCCGGAGCGGCCTCGATCCCCGGTCCCTGGTCATCGAGGTCACCGAGTCCACCCTCATGAAGGACGCCAACGCCACCGTCTCCCGGCTCCAGAGGCTGAAGGAGATCGGGGTGATGATCGCCATCGACGACTTCGGCACCGGCTACTCGTCCATGGCCTACCTGCGGCAGTTCCCGGTGGACGTGCTCAAGATCGACCGCTCGTTCGTGGCCGAGATGGACGGGACGGCTGACTCCGCTGCGCTCATCCACACCCTGGTCGAGCTGGGCCGCACCCTGGGCCTGGTGACCCTGGCCGAGGGCATCGAGGACGACTCCCAGCTCGAAGGACTGCGTAACGAGCTGTGCGACCGGGGGCAGGGCTTCATCTTCTCCCGGCCGGTGGACCCGGACGCCATCGAGGCGCTGCTGGTTCAGGGAAGGACCCAGACCGTGGACCTCTCCCGATCGTCCGACCTGACGCCCAGATCAGCGGCGATTGTGAAGTGACTCGGAGGCCGGCCGCCGACCTGGGCGGCCCGAACCGGGAACGGTCGGAAACGCCAGGGCGGACAAGCGATACCGGCAAAGGCCCCCGCGTGATGGCTACATCGGGAGCCACCTCGTCGTGGACGAGGCGAGCCAGTTGAGGACCTGACGCCGAGTCGTCGGCCCGTGGGGGCTCCATGGAGAAGGGAGCGCGCCATCCCTGTGGAGCTGGGCGGTCTCTTGGACATTCGACGTGAGGGGATCACTGGCCAGGGCACAACGGGTGGCCGTGGCGTCCACACCGAAGAGGTCGGCCGCATTGAGACCGAAGATGGCCGCCTTCACTTCAGCGGTCAGCGCCGGATACCGGTACAGGTCCTGGAACTCGGGGGTGATCTGAAAGGCGCGCATCGCCATGATCTGCGCCTGCGGGCTTCCGTACCAGATGGCATCCGTCCCCCACATGACCCGGTGCTGGCCAACCCGACTGAGCAACTTGCCTACGGCGTGGGCGGCCTGGTCAGGTTGGGTGAGCAACTGGCGCCACACCGTGGCCAGATCCACCCACACGTTGTCGTTGGGCGGGACATTGTGACGGTCGAGGGAGGCGAGGAGACTATCGATCCCCGTCGTGGCGGTGGCGTCGTACGGACCCTCGGCGTGCGAGGGATCCCAGGCTGCGTGGTAGACGACGAAGTTCATGTCGGAAAACTGGCGTGAGATGGCCACGATGTCTTCGGGATGGTTGAAGGCAGCGTCGAAATTCATGAGCGGAAGTCCCTTGTGAGCAACGAAGACTTTGACCCCCAGGTCATGGGCGTGCTGGACGGTCGGGAGACCGATGGACGGATCCTCCAGTGAGAAGCCTCGGCCGCTCGGGCTCCAGGCCGTGTACACCTTGAAGGCCGAGGGAGGGCCGGACTGGACGGCACTCGACATCTCGTCGAGCGTGGCCCCCAGGGGCCCGACATTGGGGGCGATGATGTTCTCCACGAACAGACGGCTGGCGCCACCGTGCGCCAGACCGGCGGTGATCTGCTGCGTGGTGAGCGCCTCGGGGAAGGGTATCGGTGCGTCCGACGGTCCCGAGTTCGGCACATCGGTGAGCATGGCCACGTCGGTGTCGCTGGCCAGGAACAGATCGTGCAGGTACGTGGCGCGATCAACGCAATCGAGTCGGGGACTGTCGGTGCAGCCGGGCGGGAGCATGCTCAGTACCAGTCCGGTCGTTTCGGGGGAATTCTGGACCCAGGGACCGCCCGGTATGACGTGGTGGGTGTGTACGTCGAAGATGAACTCGCCCGTGCCCGCCAGCGCTTGTTGGCAGGCCACGGTGTCCTCCGGAGGCGGCGTGGTGAAGGTCCCGCCCCGTGGGGATGACGTCCGACGGGAGGTGGCCGAGGTCCCACATCCCGCCAATTCGAATGCAGCGAGCGACGCCGCCACGGCGCCGGCGCCCTGAAGAAACCGGCGACGGTCGGTGCCCAGCCGTGCTGCCGCGTCCTGGACGGTGGTTCTGATCAACTCGTTGACTGCCCGGTCACGTGCATTCTCGCCGGCTGGGACGAACTCGCCGTTGGACACGGGACCAGCACGGAGCGGCAGGTGCGTGGGCCCGTCCTCCTGGTCGCGCTTCCGGCGTGAGTACTGGCCGATCCCAGCCACAACGCTCACGATAGGCCACGAGGGAGCGATGCCGAGCTTCGACAGGTAGGGTTCGGGAAGGCGCAGTGGCCCCGTCCCGACCGGCGGCTCGGACGGCTCACCCGGGTGAACGGCTCGCGAGCGGTCCCGGCCGTGACACGGGGGAACACCTAGGCTCCCGGCGGTGCGTGCGTCTCGAGAACGTTCCGGGTCAGGCTTCGTCCTGCTGCTCTTGGCCTCCGCCCAGTTCCTCATGACGCTGGACAGCTCGGTCATGAACGTGTCGATCCAGTACGTGGCCAAGGACCTCAACACGACGATCACTGGCATCCAGACCGCCATCACCCTCTACACGCTGGTGATGGCCTCGTTCATGATCACAGGCGGCAAGATCGGGGCGCGCCTGGGGCATCGGCGCACACTGGCTATCGGACTCGTCGTCTACGGATTGGGATCTGCCACCACCGCGGCCGCTCCCAATCTCGGGGTCCTGCTGTTCGGCTGGTCACTCCTCGAAGGACTCGGAGCAGCCCTCATCCTGCCGGCCATCGTTTCTCTGGTGGCCGTCAACTTCCCCGAAGCAAAGCGTTCGGCCGCCTACGGCATGATCGCCGCCGCCAGCGCCATCGCCATTGCCGCCGGCCCGTTGATAGGAGGCGCGGTCACGACGTTCGCGTCGTGGCGCTACGTATTCGTCGGGGAAGTGCTCGTCGTCGTGGTCATCCTGATCGCACTGCGCAAGGTGGCGGACCAGCCGGTCGGGTCGTTCGGTCGCTTCGACCTGGTGGGGGCTGTGCTCTCGATCCTCGGACTGGCAGCACTGGTGTTCGGAGTTCTGCGGTCGTCGCAATGGGGCCTGATCAACGTCAAACCCGGTGCGCCTGTGTGGTTCGGGGTCTCGCCGGTCGTGTGGCTCATGCTCGGCGGCCTGGTCCTGATTTGGGCATTCTTCGAGTGGGAGCGATACCAGGAGCGCCGGGGAGGGGATCCGCTGGTTCGCCCCTCCATGCTGAAGAACTCCCAGTTGGTCGGGGGCCTCTCGCTCTTCTTCTTCCAGTTCCTCGTCCAGATGGGCGTCTTCTTCGTCGTCCCCCTCTATCTGTCCGTGGTCCTCGCGCTGTCGGCGGTCCAGACCGGCGCACGCCTCCTGCCCCTGTCGCTGGCCCTCCTCGTGGCCGCCGTGGGGATCCCCAGGTTCCTCCCTCGAGCGCCAGTGCGCCGGGTTGTGCGAGCGGGGTTCGGCACCTTGACGGTCGGCATGGTGGTGCTCATCGGCGGCATTTCGCCGTCATCGGGGGCCGAGATTGTCCTCATTCCCATGTTGCTCATGGGCCTCGGCATCGGTGCGCTGGCTTCGCAGCTCGGCGCGCTCACCGTCTCGGCGGTACCGGACGCCCAGAGTGCCGAGGTCGGAGGTCTCCAGAACACGGTGACCAACTTCGGGGCATCCCTCGGAACTGCCCTGGCCGGAGCCGTGCTGATTGGCGCCCTCACGACCACCTTCTTCGCCGGAGCCAACGCCAACCAGGCCATACCCAAATCGGTCACCCAGTCCG
Organism: Acidimicrobiales bacterium; assembly: GCA_035948045.1. Taxonomy (GTDB): domain Bacteria; phylum Actinomycetota; class Acidimicrobiia; order Acidimicrobiales; family RAAP-2; genus Bog-756. The sequence continues at coordinate 13,678 of DASZJN010000063.1, forward strand.
CCACGGTCGAGCTCACCAACGGCGTCCCGTTCACCTCCGATGCCGAACTCAAGACGAAGCTCGCACAGAGCGGCCTGCCCCAATCCACCCAGGACGCCATCGTGACCGAGAACGCCAATGCCCGCCTGGCGGCGCTGCGAACATCCCTCTGGGTCCTCACCCTCTTTTCGGTCATCGGCCTGTTCTTCACCGGCCTGGCGCCCTGGCGCCCTCTGGCCATGCC
>DASZJN010000064.1:0-26742 GCA_035948045.1 Acidimicrobiales bacterium
GGCCGACTACAAGGTGGCCACGCCGGTCGACTGGAAGGACGGCGAGGACGTCATCATCGTCCCTGCCGTATCGGACGAGGAGGCCAAGGAGCGCTTCCCCAAGGGATTCGACACGGTCAAGCCCTACCTCAGGGTCACGCCGCAGCCCAACAAGTAGGACGAAGAAACGGGGGTCCCCGCGTGGCGCCCCCAACCCCCTCCGGGCGAAGGGTCGGGTCTGGCCGCAGGGCCCGATCCGGCCCCTCGTCGGGCGGCGTCCCGGATCCGGGCCCCGGGAGTGGGCACCCCCTGAACAGCGATGCTGCTAGGATTGGGGAGCTGGCGTGTTGTGTCCGTCGGCCGTCACCGAAGACATCAGAGGTCGATTCCCCTATGCCAGACAAGCAGGCCACCATCTCCGAATACCGTCTCCACGAGACGGACACCGGTTCACCCGAAGTGCAGATCGCCATCTTGAGCGAGCGCATCGTTCACCTGACCGAGCATCTCAAGGTGCACAAGGGTGATCACCACACCCGTCGTGGTCTGCTCAAGCTGATCGGCCGACGCCGTCGGCTTCTGGACTACGTCCGCAACAACGATGTCGAGCGCTACCGGGACATCATCGGTCGCCTCGGCCTCCGCCGCTAGGCGGAAACCAGTCGCTCCGCCCGGCTTTGGCCGGGCGGTCGCAATTACTTCATCGGCGACTCGTCGATGGACCGTAGGTCGGCACGGTGTCGGCCTGCTGCAGGACCGGCAGGTCACCGCGGTGGCAGGCTGTGCACATCAAGAGATTGGGCTCCCACCGAGGTCAGTCACCAGTTGCCGCTCACTCCGCGCTGTCGCACGTGGGGTGGCCGACAACTGGGAACTGGCTCGGGGAGTCCCCGAGCAACCAAGGAGCGTCATGTCAGACGCCATAACTGTGTCGGCGCCCATCAGTGGCACCGACCGCACACTTACATTCGAAACCGGCAAATTGGCCCAACTGGCCGATGGAGCGGTGGTGGCACGGATCGGCGACACGGTGTTGCTGGCCACGGCCACGGCCGCCCGATCGGTCCGGGAGGGAGCCGACTTCTTTCCCCTCACGGTGGACATCGAGGAGCGGGCCTACGCGGCCGGCAAAATCCCCGGATCGTTCTTCCGTCGGGAGGGCAAGTCCTCGGACCAGGCCATTCTCACCTGTCGGCTCATCGACCGGCCCCTGCGACCCTCCTTCCCCAAGGGATTCCGCAACGAGGTCCATGTCGTCGGCACCATCTTCGGTGCCGACCAGGTCAACCCCCACGACGTCCTCGCCATCAACGCGGCCTCGGCCGCCCTGATGATCTCGGGCATCCCCTTCGAGGGACCGATCGGCGCCGTGCGGGTGGCCTATTCGACCGACGGCCAGTGGATCCCGCACCCCAGCTTCCAGGAGGGCGACGAGTCGACTTTCGAGCTGGTCGTGGCCGGGCGGGCGTTGAGCGACGCCGACGATGCCGACATCGCCATCATGATGGTGGAGGCGGGCGGCTCGGAGCGCTCGTTCCAGTACTACGACGAAGGCGCCCCTCAGGTCACCGAGGAGGTACTGGCCGACGGGCTCGAGGCCGCCAAGACCTGGATCCGCGAGTCGATCGTCCTCCAGCGTCAGATGGTTGCCGCCTACGTGGCTGCCCGCGGCCCCGTCGAGACCATCGAGTACTCGACGTTGTCCGACTACGCCGACGACGTCTGGGAGCGTGTCCAAGCCGTCGGCACCGACGCGGTCACGTCAGCCAACGCCATCGTGGCCAAGGCCGACCGCAACGCCGCCATCAGCGAGGCGACGTCCACCATCGTGTCCACGTTGACCGGCGAGTTCCCCGACCGTGAGGGCGAAATCAAAGCCGCGGTGCGGGGACTGACCAAGAAGCTGGTGCGCGCCCGCATCGTGGAGGAAGGCCTTCGCATCGACGGCCGCCACACCACCGACATCAGGCCCCTCTCCGCCGAAGTGGATCTGTTCCCCACCGCCCACGGATCGGCGCTCTTCCAGCGGGGCGAGACCCAGGTCCTCAACGTGACCACCTTGGGCATGCCGCGGATGAACCAGCTGCTGGACACCATCACCCCCGACGACCACAAGCGCTACATGCACCACTACAACTTCCCGCCCTTCTCGACCGGGGAGACCGGGTTCATGCGAGGGCCCAAGCGTCGCGAGATCGGGCACGGCCTGTTGGCCGAGCGGGCCCTCCTCCCGGTCGTCCCCTACGAGGAGGACTTCCCCTACACGCTCCGCCTGGTGTCCGACGTGCTGGCCTCCAACGGTTCGACGTCCATGGCGTCGGTGTGCGGATCGACCCTGTCGATGATGGCGGCCGGGGTACCCCTCAAGGCACCGGTGGCCGGCATCGCCATGGGTCTCGTCTACGACGGCGGGACCTACGTCACCCTCACCGACATCCTCGGTGCCGAGGACGCCTTCGGCGACATGGACTTCAAGGTGGCGGGCACCAAGGACGTGGTCACCGCCCTTCAGCTCGACACCAAGATCGACGGGCTGCCCCTCGACGTGCTGACCAAGGCCCTGCTGCAGGCCAAGGACGCCCGCCTGGCCATCCTCGACGTCATGGCCGGGGCCATCGCCGAGCCCCGCAAGGAGGTTGCCGAGTCCGCCCCGAAGATCATCTCCTTCGAGATCCCCATGGACAAGATCGGTGAGGTCATCGGGCCCAAGGGCAAGGTCATCAATGCCCTCCAGCAGGAGACCGGCGCCGACATCGCCGTCGACGACGACGGGATGGTGGGCACCGTCACCATCGGCGCCAAGGACGGCACCGCGGTGGAGGAGGCGCGTCGCCGGATCTCCACCATCCTCGACCCACCTCTGGCCGAGGTGGGGGCGATCTACCCGGGCAAGGTGGTCAACATCACCAAGTTCGGGGCCTTCGTCAACATCCTCCCCGGCCGGGACGGCCTCCTGCACATCTCGAAGATCGGGCAGGGAAAGCGGGTCGAACGGGTCGAGGATGTCCTCGAGCTCGGCCAGTCGGTCGAGGTGAAGGTGGACGACATCGATCCCCAGGGCAAGGTCTCCCTCTCGTTGGCCGGTGATCCGCCCGCGTCCGATGCCTCCGGAGGGACCGACCGTGCCGCTCGTGGCGACGGCGGGGGGCGCGAGGGTTCGGGACGCAATCGCCCTCGGGGCGACCACTCCGACCCCGGTGATCGCTCCGACCGCGGGCGCCGCCCGGCGGAGAAGAGCCCGGCCCCGGTCAGCGCCCCCTCGTTCGAGGAGGCCTTCGAGGTCGAGCTGGTCCAGGAGTTCGGCGATCTGGGGCCTGCCGTGGCCGAGAGCTCCGATCGCCCCGGCGGGGGTGGCGGAGGCGGCCGGGGTGGTCGCCGCCGGCGTTGAGCACTCGCCTCCACCGGGTGGCGGTCCTTAGGGCCGACGCCCGGTGGGCCGACCTCACCGACCTCGCGGACCCACGGCTGCGCTGGAGGGACGTGCGGGCCGATCGAGCGCGGGGACCGGCCTCGTGATCCGGACCGAGATGCTGCCGTCGGGGCTGACACTGGTCACCGAGCGGATGGACGACGCCCGCTCGGTGTGCATCGGCTTCTGGGTGGGCACCGGCGCACGAGACGAGGGAGTCACCCAGGCCGGCGCCTCCCACTTCCTCGAGCACCTGTTGTTCAAAGGGACGCCCGAACGCTCGCCGTCGGACATCGCCGAGGCGGTCGACGAGGTCGGTGGTGACTTCAACGCCTTCACCACCAAGGAGTACACCTCGTTCTACATCCGGCTGCTGGCCGAGCACCTTCCGTTGGGATTGGACATCCTCTCCGACATCATGTGGAAGCCCGCCTTACGGCCGACCGACCTCGACGCCGAGCGCCAGGTCATCCTGGACGAGATCCTGATGCACGCCGACGAGCCCGCCGACGAGGCAGCGGAGCAGAGCTCGGCCCTGTTGTTCCCCGATCACCCGTTGGGTCGTGAGGTGCTGGGAACCCAGGAGTCGGTGGCGGCCATGAGCGCGGAGCGGATCCGCGACTTCTTCGCCTTGCACTACCGACCCGGCAACATGGTGGTGGCCGTGGCCGGCGACCTCGATCATCGGGTGGTAGCTGACGGACTCGAATCCAGATTCTCCGGGCCGGACGGCGGGGCTACTCCCGAGCGCCAACCGCCCGACGAGAAGGTGGAACCGCTGCGGGTCACCCGGCGGGCGACGGAGCAGGCCCATGTCGTTCTGGCCTCGCGCTCGGTCAACCGGTTCGACCGGCGGCGCTACGCCCTGGCCGTGGTCAACCACGTCCTGGGCGGGGGCCTGTCCAGCCGCCTCTTCCAAGAGATCCGTGAGCGCCGGGGGCTGGCGTACTCGGTGTGGTCGGAGCGCGTGGCCTACCACGACGCCGGCTCCGTGAGCGTGGGGATGGGGACGTCACCGGACCACGTGGCCGAGGTCCTCGACATCGTGTCCACGGAGCTCGAACGGCTGGGAGCCGAAGGCATCACCGAGCGGGAGCTGGTCATCGCCAAGGGAAATCTGCGAGCCGAGACCTTGCTGGCCTGCGAGGACTCCGGTGCCCGCATGAGCCGTATCGGCGCCGGGATGCTGCTCCACGGGGAGGTCCTGACCGTGGACGAGGTCCTCGCACGGGTCGAGGCTCTGACCCTCGACGAGATCCACGCCACCGCCGCCGAGTTGGTCGCCGCCCCGAGGACCCTCTCGGTGGTGGGCCCGTTCGACGACAGCGACTTCGACCCCCGGCGGCTCGGACTGGGCTGAGGCCACCCGCCGGACGCGGTCAGGAGCTCCCGCCGCGGGCGACGGTAGGGTGGCCGCCATGCGAGTCGGGGTGGTCGGAGCGGGAGGAAAGATGGGGGGCGAGGTGTGCCGGACGGTCCTGGCCCATCCCGATCTCGACCTGGTGGCCGCCGTCGACCCCTTCCACGACGGGTCCCACCTGTCCGACCTGATCGGTGCGGCAGCAGACGGGCTGGTGATCACGGGCGATGTCGGGGCGCTGACCGTGGTGGGCGCCGAAGTGATCGTGGACTTCACCCGGGTGGACGCAGCCCGGGCCACGCTGGCCTTCTGTGCCGATGCCGGCATCCACGCCGTGGTGGGGACCACCGGGTTCACCGAGGCTGATCTCGCCGAGTTGGCCCGACGGTTCGCCGGACCGGAGACCGGATCTCCCAACTGCGTGGTGGCCGCCAATTTCGCCGTGGGGGCCGTGCTGATGATGAGGTTTGCCCAGATGGCGTCGGCCTGGTTCGACGGAGCGGAGATCGTGGAGTCCCATCATGACGGAAAGCTCGACGCCCCTTCGGGCACGGCCCTGCGCACCGCCGAGCTCATGGCCTCGGCGCGCGCCTCATCGGGCTCCGGGGACTTCCCGCCCGACCACACGGTCACCCCGTTGCTGGACGGCGCCCGCGGCGCACAGGGACCGGCCGGCGTGCGCATCCACTCGCTCCGCCTCCCCGGCCTGGTCGCCCACCAAGAGGTCATCCTCGGCGCCGCCGGGCAGAGTCTGACCATCCGCCACGACTCCTATGACCGGAGGTCATTCATGGACGGGGTGGTGCTGGCCGTCCAGTCGGTATCCGACCGGCCCGGGCTCACCCTCGGCCTCGAGTCCCTCCTCGGGCTCTGAGGCGATCGGTCCGGGCGGATGGCCGACACCCGTCAGCGGATCCTCGAGGCGACGTACACCTGTGTGGCCCGGTGGGGTCTGGCCAAGACGTCCGTCGAGGATGCCGCCCGCGAGGCCAAGGTGTCCCGGGCGACCGTCTACCGGGTCTTCCCGGGGGGGCGCGAGGAACTGATCAGCGCCGTGGTGGGCTGGGCCACCCTCGAGTTCTTCATCAGGCTCTACGAGCAGGTGCAGGGGGCCACCAGCCTCGAGCAGGTGATGGAGCGGGGCATCATGTTCGCCCACCGCTCCATCGTGGAGGACGAGGTGCTGCAACGGGTGATGCAGACCGAGCCGGAGAAGCTGCTCCCCACCCTGACCTTCGAGAGCATTCGGATCCGCCAGGGCATCGCCGAATTCCTGGTGCCCTATCTCGAGCAGCGCGGGGTGGCCCAGGGGGTGAACCTGAAGGAGGCCGCGGACTTTCTGGCCCGAATGGTCCTTTCCTACATGTCGGCCCCTGGCCGGTGGGACCTCGACGACCCCGATCAGGTGGCCCAACTGGTCCGGGCCGAGCTGCTGGCCGGGGTGGTGGCCGGGCCGGGGCAGGTTGCCGGGCCAGACCATTGACAATGAGACAAAAACCGACGTAACGTTCCATCCGTGGCAATTCGGGGGACCGCACTCCAGGCTGTGGCGGACGTGGCCGACGACAAGGCCGGCGGCATGCTGCCTTCGGTCCACCCCGACGCGACCCCGTCGAGGCAGTCGTCTCCCAACCGGGTGCGGATCATCGACGCCACGCTGGCCTGCCTGGCCCTCCACGGCACCAGTAAGACCACGGTCGACGACATCGCACGACGAGCCAGCGTGTCCCGCGCCACCGTCTACCGGGTGTTCCCGGGTGGCCGCGACGAGGTGCTGGGCGCGGTGGTGGACACCGAGATGGCCCGGTTGTTCTCGGCCCTCGGGGTTCGCCTCGGCGAGGCTGGTGACCTCACCGAGGCGCTGGTCGGCGGCATCGTGGAGGCGTCGACCCGCATCCGAGGACATGCGGCCCTGGCCTACCTGGTCGAGCACGAGCCCGAGATGGTCCTGGGCCATCTCGCATTCGACGAGTCCGACCGCCTGCTGGCCACGGCCTCCCGCTTCACGGCGCCGTTCCTGGCCCGCTGGATGAGCCCGATGGAGGCCGGGAGGGTGGCGGAGTGGGCCACCCGCATCGTCCTGTCGTACGCCATCGCCCCCTCGTCACAGATGGATCTCACCCAACCGGCCCAGACCGCCCATCTGGTCAAGACCTTCGTGTTGCCGGGCATCAGGGCCCTCCACGCGGCCGACGGCCCCACAGCGATCGATATCACCCCGTTCGAACAGGGGTGCGGCCAACCGGATCGACACGCCGTCGGCGATGCTGCCCACGGACGGCCGACCACGCCACCAGACGCCCATCACCAATTGTCCGAGTATTCCAACCCCGTCGAGCAGTGCAAAGGAGCCACGACATGACCACTGAAATGAGCAGCACCGAGGACATCATCGGCCGCTCGGAGATCGATGACTTCGAGGCGATCCTCTCCGTGGTCGGCACCGAGGAGGCGGACGGACGCCATGTCGTGCACTCCGAGTACGACTCCATCTTCACCTGGGACTACGAAAAGGGCTCCCGTCCCAAGCTCAACAAGCTCTACGAGAAGGCCAAGGGGGCCCAGTGGAACGGCGAGACCGACCTGCCCTGGGAGATCGAGGTCGACCAGGAGAGGATGGTCCGTGAGGATGCCGAGGCCAATGGCGGATTCGGGGCCGGGTTCGACCTCACCGGCACCCCGGTGGAGAAGTGGGGAGACAAGGAGTGGGTGCAGTTCGGGGTGGAGAGCCAGAACTGGACGCTGTCCCAGTTCCTCCACGGCGAGCAGGGCGCGCTGATCTGCACGGCCAAGATCGTGGAGTCGGTGCCCTGGATCGACGCCAAGTACTACGCCTCCACCCAGGTCATGGACGAGGCCCGCCACGTGGAGGTGTTCGGCAAGTACCTCGACCAGAAGCTCTCGGGTCACTACCCGGTCAACGCCCACCTGCGGATGCTCCTCGACGACATCATCGCCGACTCGCGTTGGGACCTGACCTACCTGGGCATGCAGATCATGGTCGAGGGCCTGGCCCTGGCCGCCTTCGGCTTCATGCACCAGATGACCCGAGACCCTCTGCTCAAGCAGCTGCTTCGCTATGTGATGGCCGATGAGGCCCGCCATGTGGCCTTCGGTGTCCTGAGCCTCCAGGAGTACTACGAGGGGCTGAGCGCCAGCGAGCTGCGCGAACGTCAGGAGTTTGCCTTCGAGGCCGCCGTGAGGATGCGGGACCGGTTCCTGCAGCAAGAGGTCTGGGACCGCATGGGTGTGGATCCGAAGGCGATCGTCCCGGTGGTGCAGCAGGCCCCCGAGCGTGGGGAGTTCCAGGCCCTGCTGTTCTCCAAGATCGTTCCCAACTGCAAGAAGCTCGGCCTCCTGGACGCCGCTGACGGCTGGCTCCGGACCAAGTTCACCGAGCTCGGCGTGATCGAGTTCGAGTCCTGGGTCGACACCTCCGAGGAGTACGACGCTCTCGCCTCGGTCCCGCCCAAGGACCGGGTCCTCACCTGAGGCTGGGGCGGGGGGCCCTCCAACCGGACACCACCGCCCATCGGCCCAACCGCCCATCGGTACGGCGGTGCCGGCGACGCTCCGATCTCAGCGGTGGGCTTCCGGATCCACCGACGGCTGCTGGTAGCCTGCCAATTCGTATGCCTCCCATGAATCAACTGCCCCAGGCGAGAGGCTGAGCGACCGTGCCACGCTTCGGTTCGGTGGTGACCGCCATGATCACTCCGTTCGACGCCGCCGGTGCCATCGACCTCGAGGGTGCTGCGGTGGTGGCGAGGCACCTGGCCGGCTCGGGTAGTGACGGCATCGTTGTCGCCGGGAGCACGGGGGAAGGCCCCGTCCTGACCGACGAGGAGCGGATCGCGCTCTTCCGAGCGGTGATTGCCGCCGTCGACGTACCTGTCATCGCTTCCACCGGCACCAACGACACCGCCCATTCGGTGATGCTGACCAAAGAGGCCAAGGCGTGCGGCGCCGATGGGGTGCTGGCGGTGACCCCCTACTACAACCGGCCTTCCGCTGCCGGTCTGTCAGCTCACTTCCGGGCCATCGCCGCCTGCACCGATCTTCCGGTGATGCTCTACGACATCCCCATTCGGTCGGGTCGGCGCATCGGCCCCCACCTGACCATCGAGCTGGCCCGTGATGTGCCCAACATCGTGGCCGTGAAGGACGCCACCGGCGATCCTGCCGGGGCCGCGCTCGTCGTGGCGGAGAGTCCCGATGGATTCGAGGTGTACTGCGGCGACGACTCGCTGGCGCTGCCCTATGCATCGGTCGGCGCCGTCGGGGTGGTCAGCGTCGCCGCCCACTGGGCCGGGCCGCTGTTCGGCGAAATGATCGACGGTCACCGGTCAGGGCAGGTTGACCGGGCCACCACCATCAACCAGCAGCTGGCCGAGTCGTATCGATTCCAGTCCACCGACGAGTTCCCCAACCCGCTTCCGGCCAAAGCCGCCTGCCGGGCCCTCGGTCTCCCGGCCGGGCAGTGCCGCCTTCCCAACACCCGGGCCCCGGAGGCCCTGGACGACCAGGCCCGGTCGGTCATCTCCAGATTGAATCGCCTGAACCCGGCCCCCCAGTCGGTTGCCTGAAACCGGGCGGACCGGCCGGCCGGCACGGCCGTCAGGCCAGGTGGGCCGCAGAGGAAGCACAGGGATGAAGAACCAGGGCCCCGCCGACCCGGCGGGCGACGGCACCAAGGCCGGCAAGGCCAAGCGGCGAGGTGGTCCGGTCGCCAAGGAGGGGGCCAACCCGGCCAAGGCGGCGGCCAAGAAGTCGACGGAACCGTCTGCTCAGGGCGGGGCGGCCCGGACCGGGCAGAAGAAGGAAGCGAAACGACCTGGGGCACCGTCGGGTGGCGGCGGAGGTGCGGTGCGGTTGGTCTTCCTGGGTGGACTGGGAGAGATCGGCCGCAACTGCGCGTGCATCGAGGTGGACGGCCGGATCATCGTGCTCGATGTGGGGATCATGTTTCCCGATCCGGACATGCCGGGGGTCGATCTCGTGTTGCCCGACTTCACCTACCTGCGCGAGAACGCTCACCGGGTCGACGCCGTGGTCCTGACCCATGGGCACGAAGATCACACCGGCGGCTTGGCCTACCTTCTACGGGACTTCCCCGTGCCCGTCTACGGCTCCGAGCTCACCCTGGCCCTGGCCCGCAACCGGGTGGACGAGGCCGGCATGGCCGACCGGGCCCAGTTCATCCCGGTCCGGGACGGCGAGAGGCGGCGGATCGGGCCCTGCGACGTGGAATTCATCCCCGTCACCCACTCGGTCCCCCACGCCTTCGCCACCGCCTTCCACACCCCCCAGGGCATCATCCTGCACTCCGGGGACTTCAAGATCGACCTCCATCCGGTCGACGGCCGGCGGACCGACCTGGCCCGGATGGGAGCCCTGGCCTCTGAGCAGGGAATACGCTTGCTCCTGGCCGACTCGACCAACGCCGAGGAACCTGGGTTCACCCCTTCCGAGTCGACGGTGGGGGAGACCCTGCGCAAGGTGTTCCTGGCCCGGCCCGACCGGCGTTTCATCGTGACCTGTTTCGCCAGCCACATCCACCGGGTCCAACAGGTGGCCGACGCGGCCATCGCCGGCGGGCGGAAGGTGGCGACACTCGGCCGATCGATGCAGAAGAACGTGGCCCTGGCCCGCCGCCTCGGCCTTCTCGAGATCCCCGACCGGTCCCTCGTCGACATCGAGGACATCGACAAGTTGGAGGACGGACAGGTGTGCGTCATCTCCACCGGGTCACAGGGCGAGCCCATGTCGGCCCTCTCGCGCCTGGCCGCCGGGGAGAATCGCTTCTTCCGACTCCGACCCGACGACGTGGTGGTCATAAGCGCCCATCCCATCCCGGGCAACGAATGGTCGGTGGGTCGGGTCATCGACAGCCTCTACAAACGCGGTGTGGAGGTCATACACTCCGGCGTCGACGCCGTCCATGTGAGCGGACACGCCCGGCAGGGGGAGTTGGCCCTGCTGATGTCGGTGACCAGGCCGGAGTTCTTCATCCCCGTGCACGGCGAATTCCGGCACATGGCCAATCACGTGCGGCTGGCGGGGTCGATGGGCATCACGGGCGACCGGGTCATCCTGTGCGAGGACGGCGACGCCGTCCGCCTGGACGGGACCGGACTGCACCGCGACGGATCCGTCCCGGGCGGATACCTCTTTGTGGACGGCAGCTCCGTCGGTGACATCGGGCACGGCGTCCTGCGGGACCGGATGGTCCTGTCGGAGGAGGGGGTGGTGATGGCGGTGGCCACGGTGGACCTCAAGCGGGGCGAAGTGGTGGGAGCACCTCAGATCGTCACCCGAGGATGGGCCTACGACCACGACACCGAAGCGCTCCTCGAGGAGGCGGCCACCGCGGTGACCAAGGCGCTCGAGGAGGCGCTCAGCGCCGGGAGCAACGACCACGAGTCGCTCAACCGGGTCGTCCGCAAGGCCCTCGGCCGCCTGGTCGGCGACCGCACCCGCCAGCGCCCGATGATCGTGCCTGTGATCGTCACCGTTTAGGCCGTTCCCGGTCCCAGTGTCCCCATGATCGCTACGGAGCGGGAGTAGCCTGTTACCCACTGTGACGACCGCCACCAAGCGACGCGCAGGTCGGTCCGGTTCGCGGTCCAGGGGTAGGTCCGCGGCCTCGCATCGATCCCGCTCGAGGACCTCGACCTCCGCCCGGCGGGGCGCGGCCCACCGGGGTCGGGGCGCGGGATCGTCCCGGAGAGACCGGAGGCGGGAGCCTGGGGGCCTGAGTGCTTCGATGTGGGCGGTGGTGGCCGGTCATGCCGCCGACCTCTGGGGCGTGGTCCTGGTCACTGCGGGGGTCCTGGCCGCCGTGGCCTTCTACGTCAATTCGCTGGGTCCGGCCGGTCATGACGCCCGCCTGGCCCTGGGCGACGTCCTCGGATGGGGACGATTTCTGGTGCCTCCGGTGGCCATCGCCGTGGGGATCCTGCTCATCGTGGGCCGTCGGGAGGGGGAGGAAGAGGCCCGTTCCACCCCGGAACCGGCGCGTGCGGTGATCGGGGCGTCATTGACGCTGCTGTCCGTGGCCGGCCTGGCGTCGCTGGCCGGAGGCTCCCCTCGGTTCGGGGCCTCGACGACCTCGCTCTCCTCCGCCGGTGGCTGGGTCGGGGCGCTCATCGGCAACCCCCTCAGGTCCGCCCTGGGCGGGTTCGGGGCGGCCACCGTGCTGGTGGCGATGCTGGTGGCGGCCATGGTGCTGTTCACCGGGGTGTCGGTGAGCTCGGCGGTGGGCGCCGCGGTGCGGGCCACCCGATGGTCGGCCGCGTTGGCCAGGGGCGGATCCCCCCCCGAGGACGAGGCGGAGGACGAGGACGAGGACGAGCCGACCGACCCCTTCGGGCGGGCCGTCTCCGCGAGGACGAACGACGGGGCCGAAGACGCAGAGGAAGCGGCGGAGCCGCCCTCCGACGAGGTGGTCGCCGACCCGGTCGTCTCCGATCCCGAGCCTCCCGACCCGGAGGCCCTCCCCGAGGCCGCCACCCGACCCGGCAAGGGAGCACAACTGGAGATGAAACTGGGGCCGACGGTGGGGGACTGGCGCCTCCCCCCGGCCAACCTGCTGAAGCGGGCCAAGCCCCAGGCCATCGACGAGAAGGAGGTGGACGCGGCCGGGGCGGCGTTGGTCAGCGCCCTGGCGGCGCACGGCGTGGAGACCCGCCTGGTCGGGCGCACCGTGGGCCCTTCGGTGACCCGGTACGAACTGGAGCTCGGGGCCGGGGTCAAAGTGGCCCGCGTGACCTCGCTCTCCAAAGACATCGCCTACGCCATGGCGTCGCCCGATGTGCGCATCCTGGCCCCGATCCCGGGGAAGTCGGCCATCGGCGTGGAAGTGCCCAACCGCCACCGCCAGCTCGTGGCGCTCGGAGACATCCTGGCCTCGCCCGAGGCGGCCGGGGCCAAGCATCCGCTCGAGGTGGCCCTCGGGCGGGACATCGCCGGCCGCGCCGTGATGGTCAACCTGGCGGAGATGCCCCACGTGCTGGTGTCCGGGGCCACCGGTTCGGGCAAGTCCTCGTGCATCAATTCGGTGCTCACCTCAATTCTGACCCGGGCCACGCCCGACCAGGTCCGCCTGATCCTGGTGGACCCGAAGCGCGTGGAGCTGGGCCAGTACAACGATCTTCCTCACCTGTTGACCCAAGTGGTTGTGGACCCGAAGAAGGCGGCCAACGCCCTGAGCTGGGCGGTCACCGAGATGGAACGGCGCTACGACCTGCTGGCCGAGGTCGGGATGCGAGACATCACCGGGTACAACGCCGGCTTCGACGACGGTCACCTGGCTCAGTTCGAAGAGGACTACCAGTACCGGATGCGCGGCACCGAATCGGAAACCGACGACGGGGCAGAGGGCGAGGACGGGGAGATCGAGCCCCGGTTCCATCGACTTCCGTTCATCGTCATCGTGGTCGACGAGCTGAACGACCTCATGATGGTGGCGGCCCGGGACGTGGAGGAGTCGGTGTGCCGCATCGCCCAGATGGCCAGGGCCGTGGGCATCCACCTGGTGCTGGCCACCCAGAGACCGTCCGTGGACGTGATCACCGGCGTGATCAAGGCCAACATTCCCTCGCGCATGGCCTTCTCCGTGTCCTCCCTGGCCGACAGCCGGGTGATCCTCGACCAGCCCGGTGCTGAGCGGCTGATCGGGATGGGCGACCTGCTCCTCCTCACCGCGTCGTCCTCGAACCCGCAGCGCCTGCAGGGTCCGTGGGTCAGCGAGGAGGAGGTGCGCGCCGTGGCGGCCCACTGGAAGCGCCAACGGCCCATGGAAGTCGTGGCCGGCATCGAAGAGGTGGTCGGGAAGGAAGGGCCGAGGTCGGGCGGAGAGGAGGGGGACGACGACCTCCTCGATGAGGCCATGGAGCTGGTGGTCCGCTCCCAGCTGGGCTCCACCTCGATGCTGCAACGCAAACTGCGGGTGGGGTTCGCCCGTGCCGGTCGGTTGATGGACCTCATGGAGCGCCGGGGGGTGGTCGGTCCCTCGGAGGGGTCCAAGGCCCGCGCCGTGTTGATGACCCCCGAGGAATTGGACGCCCGCTGAGCGAGGGTCTTTCCGACAAGACCGATGCGGGGCCGTCGGTGTCCGAGGACGCCCACCTGATGTCTGCGCAGTCGGGGGAGGGTCCGGGTGCCGCCACGGCGCTGGCACCGGGTGGCGGAGCCGTGCCCCTGCCCTCGCCCGCCTGCGTGGACATCACCGCGCCCGAGGCCGGACCCCCAGAGCCCGGACCACCGGTCGTCGAGGGCGGTGTGCCGGCCACGGCGCCGACCACAGAGCCGACCACTGAGCCCGCCACTGCGCCGGGCCCGCCTCGGGCCGAGAGGCGCAGAGCCGCCAAGCGTCGGGCTGGTCATCGATGGAGGTGGTGGCTGGCTCTGGGCGTCGCCCTGTCGCTGGGCCTGGCGACCCTCGGTTGGTTCGGTGCCCAGCGCATCAATCGCCCCTTGGTCCCTCCTGCGCAGCTCTCGGCCCTGCCTTCGTCCGTGGCCGTTCCCGGGGCCGGCCCCGCCCTGCCCTGGCCGGCCAAGGGCCAGGGTGCCGTGTCGGTGCCCGCCCTCGGCTACACGCAGCAGTCCGGGCCGGAATCGCCGCTGCCGATCGCCTCGCTGACCAAGATGACCAGTGCGGTGGTCGTGCTGCGCGATCATCCGATCGCCGGGGGCGGCAGTGGGCCGCCGATCACCATCACCGCCGCCGACGTGGCCGAGTACGACACCGAGTTGCACAACGACCAGTCCACCGTGCCCATCCGCACCGGTGAAGTGCTCACAGAGGAGCAGATGCTCGAAGCGCTCGTCACCCAATCGGCCAACGACATCGCCTATGCCCTGGCCCTCTGGGACGCGGGTGGCATCCCGGCCTTCGTCGCCAAGATGAACGCCCTGGCCCAGTCGCTCGGGGCCACCTCCACCCACTACGTCGACGCCAGCGGCTATGACCCCCACACGGTGTCCACCGCGGCCGATTGCCTGCGGGTGGCGGCGGCCGGGATGAGCGACCCCACGTTCGCCCGAGTGGTGGGCCTGCGATCGGTGACCCTCCCGCTGGTCGGCACCATCCCGAACGTGGTGACCGAGATCGGCTCCAACAACGTGGTGGGCATCAAGTCCGGATACACCACGGCCGCCGGTGGTTGCATGGTGCTGGCTGCCAACCGGGTGATCCAGGGGCGGTCGGTGATGGTGCTGGTGGCGGTCCTGGCCCAGCCGGTGCCGCCCCCGACGATCCCCAAGCCGCCGCCCATGACCACAACGACGGCACTCCCGCCGCCACCGCCCACCACGGCGCCGCCCGCGGCGCCGGGAGCCGTGGTACCGCCCACCACCGCGCCGCCGCCCACCACGACCACTCCTCCGCCCACCACCACCACGACCACCATCCCCCTGGACGACCTCCCGGTGGTGGACCCCCTCCGCTACACCCGGCCCGTGGTCGAGGGATTGTTGACCGCCACCGAGGCCGCGATCGTCCCCATCACCGTGGCCACCCGCGGCCAGCTGGTCGGAACGGTGACGGCCCACTGGGGCGGGGGCCCGCACCGGGTGGCGGTCGTGACCTCAGCGGGGGCCTTCCTGCTCGGGTGGCCCGGTCAGCGGGTGGTGTCGGGGACCAAGCTGCTGGCCGTGCCGGCGGGCGGCGTCGGGGGACGGCGGGTCGGGACCGCCCTCTACGCCCTGGGCGGCCAGTTCCAAGCCGTGCCCATGACACTGTCGGCCACGGTGCCCGAACCGTCGTGGTGGTGGCGCCTCCTTCACAACTGATGTCGACGGGCTGACCGACGAGGGGGACGGGCCGCCCGACCTGGGCCGGGGCCCAGCGCGGTCCCGCCCGGGACACCGCACGACGAGTACCGTGGCGGTGTGCGCGCACGAGCTCCAGCGTCGTCTGCGAATCTCGGTCCCGGCTTCGACACCCTGGCCATCGCACTGGACCGCTACGTCGAGGTCGAGGTGGAACCTGCCTCTCGCCTGATCGTGCGTTCGGAGGGGGAGGGGGCGGGCCTCTCCGACGATCCCTCCCACCTGGCCGCCCGGGTGGCCATCGACGTGGCCGGAACCGATCGCCTGGCCATCACCGTGCGCTCGCAGATCCCCATCGCCCGCGGCCTCGGTTCGTCGGCGGCCCTGGCCGTGGCGGCCGCCGCGGCCGCCGGGGCCAACGATCCCCTGGCGGTGGCGGCCCAGATGGACGGCCATCCCGACAATGCGGCCGCCTCCATGGTGGGCGGCCTGGTGGCGGCGGCCAGGGTGAAGGGCGGGGTCCACGCCGTGCGCCTCGCCCTCGACGTGAGCCTGGCCTTCGTGGCCATCGTGCCCGACGTGCCCCTGTCCACCGCCCGGGCCCGCCAGGCCCTGCCGCTGACGGTGAGCCGCGACAGCGCCGCCTTCAACCTCTCGAGGATGGCGCTGTTGATCGCCGGCCTCGCCGACAGTCGGGTCCTGATCAGCGAGGCCATGGAGGATCGACTGCACCAGGACTATCGGAGCCCCCTGTTTCCGGCCGCGCCCAAGCTGCTGGCGGGCATGGCCGAGGGGGGAGCGCTGGCCGTGTGCTGGTCCGGCGCCGGCCCGACGCTCCTGGGCGTCTCCCGCGGCACGGAGGTGCAGAACGTGCAGGCGGCGGCGGCGGCCGCCCTCGCCGATGCGGACATCGCCGGCCAAGTCCTCGTCCTCCACCCGGACATGCACGGCCTCATTCTCGACCGCGACGGCGCCGCAGACGTCTTCGACTTCAACGCCGATCCGTAGCCCCGGCGCCGATCGGTCCGACCTGGCCGTATCCTGGGGCGATGATGGAGCCTCCCGGAGCCGCGCCCGTCGGGCCCTGCAACGACCGGGCCACGCCGCGGACGTTCCACATCACGACGTTCGGGTGCCAAATGAACGATCACGACTCGGAGCGACTGGCCGGGGCGCTGACCGCGGACGGATTGGTGGCCACCCCCGACCTCGAGTCGGCCGATGTCGTCGTGTTCAACACCTGCTGCATCCGGGAGAACGCCGACAACAAGTTCTACGGTCACCTGGGCAACCTCAAGTCCCTGCGCCAGAGCCGGCCGGACATGCAGATCGCCGTGGGAGGCTGCCTGGCCCAGATGGAACGGGAGCGAATCCGCCAACGGGCCCCGCACGTCGACGTGGTCTTCGGCACCCATAACCTCGGGCAGGCCCCCGAGCTGCTACGACGAGCGGCCCGGTCGGGACCGGTGGTGGAGATCCTCGACGAGCCCCTGCCGATCACCGATCCCACCGCCGCCGACCAGCAGGCGTCAGCACTCGCCGCGGTACGGGACCTCCCCTACGCGGCATGGGTCACCATCCAGACCGGTTGCAACAACTCCTGTGCCTTCTGCATCGTGCCCTCGGTGCGCGGAGGCGAGGTCTCCCGCCCCATCGACGACCTGGTGGCCGAAGTGCAGACCCTGGCCGGGAGGGGCGTGACCGAGGTCACCCTCCTGGGTCAGAACGTGAATTCCTACGGGCGGGACCTGACCCGCCGGCGCCCGCTGTTCGACCAGTTGCTCCGGGCGGTGGGCGCCGTGGCGGGGGTCCGACGGGTGCGGTTCACCAGTCCCCATCCGAAGGACCTCCGGCCAGAGACCATCGCGGCCATGGCCCAGACCGACCAGGTGTGCAACCACCTGCACCTCCCGCTGCAGTCGGGAAGCGACGCCACCCTGGTGGCCATGCGGCGGGGCTACACAACGGAGCGGTACCTGGCCCGACTGGCCGAGGCCCGGGCGGCTATTCCGGATCTGGCCGTGACCACCGACCTCATCGTCGGCTTCCCCGGCGAGACCGAGGGCGACTTCGAGAGCACGTTGGAGGTTGCCGCCGAGGTCGCCTATGACAGCGCCTACACGTTCGTGTTCTCGCCCCGCCCCGGTACCCGTGCGGCGGCGATGGTGGACCGGTTCGTTCCCGCGGAGGTGGCGGCGGAGCGCATGGAGCGACTCAGAACGGTGGTGGAGCGTTCGGCGCTGGTCCGCCATCGGGCCCGGATCGGGCGCACGGAGGAAGTGGTGGTCGAGGGGTGGTCCAAGCGGGACCCATCGGTCATGACCGGTCGCACCAGCCAGAACAAACTGGTCCATTTCGCGCCGACGGGGGAGACGCCGATCCCCGCCGGCGCCTACGCCGACGTCAAGGTCACCGACGCCGCCCGCCATCACCTGACCGGCGACCTGCTGGCGGTCACGGCGCGGCCGTCGCACCGGGTCCGCATCCCGGTCTCCGCCGGTTGAGCCGCGCCGTCCGGTGCTAGCCGGTCCCGATCCGAACAGCCCGGCGAAGGGCGGTCGCGCCCCGGTGGTGGCGTTGCTGGGTCCCACCGCGGCGGGGAAGTCGCGCATCGCCTTCGAGGTCGCATCGGCGTCGTCGTCCGTCGAGTTGGTGTCGGTCGATTCCATGGCCGTCTACCGCGGCATGGACATCGGCACGGCCAAGGCCACCGGCCACGAGCGGGCCCTGGTCCCCTACCACCTGCTGGACCTGGTTGAACCGTCCGAGGAGTACACCGTCCAGCAGTTCCAGGCCGAGGCCGACCGGGCGCTGGCGGGGATCGCGGCACGGAATCATGCGGCACTGCTCGTGGGCGGCACGGGGTTGTACCTGCGGGCGGTGACCGATGGCCTCTCGTTCCCGGGTCGCTATCCCGACATCGCCGGGTCCCTCGCCGACGGGCTGGACGCCTCGGGCCCCCAGGGGAGCGGGCCGCGGCGTTCGGCCCTGGAGGCCATGCACCGCCGACTGGCGCTCCTCGATCCCGTCGCCGCCGGCCGAGTGGAACCGTCCAACCAGCGCCGACTGGTGCGGGCCATGGAGGTGACCCTCGGCTCGGGTCGACCCTTCTCGTCGTTCGGCCCTGGTCTCGACCGCTTCCCGCCCACGGCGGTGGCCATGGTGGGGATCAGCCACCAGCCGGCGGCCCTCGACGAGCGCATCGCCGCCCGCTTCGCCCGGCTGATGGACCTCGGGTTCCTGGAGGAGGTGCGCTCCTTGGCGGCCAGGCCCGGCGGGCTGTCGAGAACGGCTCGCCAGGCCCTGGGCTACCGCGAGCTCCTGGTCCACCTCGAAGGGGGACTCACCCTCCACCGCGCCGTCGACGCGGCCGTCCGGCGCACCCGGTCCCTGGCCCGCCGGCAGATGGCCTGGTTCCGGCGGGATCCCCGTATCGTGTGGTTGGACCCGGACGACGACCCGGTGGCATCGATCACCGCCCTCTGCGGTGGCGACCCCCCGCATGGGGTCGCGGTGGGAGACTGGCACACAACGCAATGAATCCATCCCCGCCCTCCAGCCCGCCGCTCCGCTTCACCAAGCATCACGGCGCCGGCAACGACTTCCTCGTCCTGGTCGACGAGGGCAACACCTCTCCCCTCGATGCCGTCGTGGTCCGCGCCCTGTGCGACCGAAGGTTCGGCATCGGAGCCGACGGGGTGATCCGGATCATCGACGGAGCCGGCCGGGCCGATCTGGCCATGGACCTCCACAACGCCGACGGGAGCCCGGCGGAGATGAGCGGCAACGGGATCCGCTGCCTGGCTCAGGCCGCCGTGGCCACGGGTCTGGTCCAGCCGCCGACGTTCACCGTGTGGACGCCGGCCGGCGTGCGAACCGTCGACTACCGACCGGGCGCGGCGGCCGGTTCCGCCGAGGCATCGGTCGACATGGGCGCGGCATCGCTCGGCCCGGACCAGCCCCCCCGGCCTGGAGAGCGACGGGCCCGTCGGGTGGACATGGGCAACCCCCACCTGGTGCTCCTCGATCCAGCCCCGTCCGGAGCAGACATGGCCGAGCTCGGATGCCAACTGCAGGCCATGCACCCCGGGGGAATCAACGTCGAGCTCATCTCGGCCGGACCGGGCGCCGACGCCCTCACCCTCCGGGTCTGGGAGCGCGGCGTGGGGGAGACCCAGGCCTGCGGCACCGGGAGCGCCGCCGCAGCCGCAGCGGCACGGAGCTGGGGGTTGGTGGGCGAGTCCGTTGAGGTGCACAATCCGGGGGGAACCCTGCAGGTCGAGCTCGACTCCGACGGGATCCGCCTGAGCGGCCCGGTGCGCAAGGTGGCCGACATCGAGGTGGATGTCCCGACCATCCTGGGCGCGGCCCGACCGTGACCCCCACCGACTCGGCATTCACCGAGACGCTGATCTCCCGGGCGGTCCGGGAGCGCATCGTGTTGGTCGGCGTGACCTTCCCCCACGCCACCGTGGCCGACACCGAGGCCGGGCTGGACGAGCTGGCCCTGTTGGTGGACACCGCCGGGGCCGATGTCATGGAGCGGGTCATGCAACGGAGGTCCGCCCCCGACGCGGCGACCTACCTCGGCCGGGGCAAAGCCCAGGAGCTTCTGGCCGTCTGCCTGGCGGTGGACGCCGACACGGTGGTGTTCGACGCCGACCTCTCGCCGGCCCAACAAAGGAACCTCGAGCAGATCCTGGGTCGGACGGCGATCGATCGCACCGCCGTCATCCTCGACATCTTCGCCCAGAACGCCCGGACCCCCGAAGGACGCGCCCAGGTCGAGCTGGCCCTGCTCCGCTACCGGCTGCCGCGCCTGCGGGGCCGCGGCCGCTCCTTCAGCCAGCAGGCCGGCGGCATCGGCACCCGTGGCCCGGGCGAGACCAAGCTGGAGGTCGACCGGCGGCGGCTGGTGCGGCGGATGAGCCGGCTCGAGTCGGATCTCCGTCAGCTCGACCGCACCCGGCGGACCCAACGCCGGGGCCGAGTCCGGTCGCGTCAGCGCACCGTGTCGCTGGTCGGGTACACCAACGCCGGGAAGTCGACCTTGCTCAACCGGTTGTGCGGAGCCGACGTCCTGGTGGAGGACCGGCTCTTCTCGACCCTCGACCCCCGTACCCGGCAGCTGAACCTCCCCGGAGGCGAGACGGTGCTGCTCACGGACACCGTCGGGTTCGTGCGAAAGCTTCCCCACCAGGTGGTCGAGGCGTTTCGGTCCACGCTCGAGGTGGTGTGCGAGTCCGACCTGATCATCCACGTGGTCGACGGATCCGCCCCTGACTTCGAAGGTCAGGTGGATGCCGTCCGCACCGTGCTGACCGAGATCGGGGCCGACCGGGTGCCCGAGCTTCTGGTGGTGAACAAGGCCGATTCGGTGGCGGCCCTCGGCGGCGAGGTCAGAGAGGAGGCCAACCTGTTGCTGGCGGCCCACGAGGGTTCGGTGATGGCCTCCGCCCGTACCGGCGACGGGATGGACAAGCTCCTGGTGGCCATGGGGGACCGGCTCAGAGTGGGTGATCGGGTGGTCGAACTGGAGATTCCCTGGGCCCGGGGGGACGTGCTGGCGGCCGTGCACCGCGAGGGCGAAATCGTGGGCGAGGTCGCCGGCGAGCGGTCCACCCGCATCCACGTGGTTCTCGACGAGGTGGGCAAGTCGCGGTTCCGGGAGTTCGTGGCCTCTTGAGCCCGGCCCACGCCGCCCCGCCCGTCGGAGGGTTCTCCCCGCCTCCCTACCCCTACGACCGCCTCGGCGAGGTGCGGGCGCGGGCGGAGGAGGCGTTCGGCGCCGCCGGTCCTTCCGGGGACGGGGGAGGGGTCGTGGACTGCTCCATCGGCACCCCGTGCGACCCGCCACCGCCCGTCGTGCTCGAGGCCATGGCCCACTCCGACGCCGAGCGGGGCTATCCACCCTCGGCCGGCTCACCCGCCTTTCGCCGGGCCGCCGCCGGCTGGCTGGCCCGTCGGTTCGGTGTCTCCATCGATCCCGAGCGTCAGCTGGCCGCCTGCGTCGGGACCAAGGAATTCGTGGCCTCGACGGCCGCCTACCTGCGCCTGCGCACCCCGGAGCGGGACACCGTGCTCTATCCGGCGGTGTCGTACCCGACCTATGCCATGGGGGCGCTGCTGGGCGGATGCCGGCCCGTCCCGGTGCCGGAGCTGCCCGAGGGCGGTGTCGACCTCTCCTCGGTAGACGAAACGGACATCGAGCGGGCGCTGTGCCTCTGGGTCAACACCCCGTCCAACCCCACCGGCCGGCTGACCGACCTGGCCGGTGCGGCCACGTGGGGGAGGGGCAACGGAATACCGGTGTTCTCCGACGAGTGCTATGCCGAGTTCACCTGGAAGGGGCCCCCGAGGACGGTGCTGGCCAACGGGCCCGACGGTGTGGTGGCGGTCCACTCGTTGTCCAAGCGCTCCAACCTGGCGGGGGTGCGAGCCGGCTTCTATGCCGGCGACTCCGACCTGGTCGGCTTCCTGGCCGACGTCCGCCGTCACGCCGGTCTCATGGTCCCGGGCCCGGTCCAGGCGGGGGCGGTGGCGGCCTTCGATGACGACCGACACGTGGAGGAGCAGCGCCACCGCTATCTGGAGCGGTTGACCTTCCTGCGCCAGGTCCTCACCAGTGCAGGGCTTCCGACCCCCATGCCCGCCGGCGCCTTCTACCTGTGGGTGCCGGTGCCGGTCTCGATGCCGGGTGGTGGGTGGCAGCTGACCGAGGCCCTGGCCCTGCAGGGCGGGATCCTGGTCAGCCCGGGCGAGCTGTACGGTCCCGCCGGTGCTGCGTTCGTGCGGGTGGCGGTGGTCCAACCCATGGAGCGCCTGCGCATCGTGGCCGGGCGGCTGTCCGCCCTGGGGTCCGTCGCCACCGCTCCGGGCCGCTGACCGACTGCTGCATGCCGGCGACCGCGGCCACCGGCCTCGGCCGGACCGCAGGGGCGCAGGGCTAACGTCGGGCCATGGCAGATCTCCAGTCTCAGATCGAAGCACTGTGGCTTCGCGCCGGCGAGCTGTCGCCCACCGACACCGACGCCCTGGCCACCGTGACCGAGGCCATCGACCTGTTGGACCGCGGGGAGGCGCGGGTGGCAGAGATCGATCCGGCGACCGATGCGGTCATCGTGCACCAGTGGCTCAAGCAGGCCATCCTGCTGCTCTTCCGACTGCGCTCGATGGAGACCGTCGAGGTGGGCCCCTTCGAGTTCGCCGACAAGCTGCCCTTGAAGAAGCACTACGCGGCGTCAGGAGTACGGGTGGTGCCGGGAGGGTCGGCGCGGTGGGGATCCTTCCTGGGTGACGGGGTCATCTGCATGCCCAGCTTCGTGAACATCGGAGCCCGGGTGGGGGCCCGGAGCATGGTGGACACCTGGGCCACGGTGGGTTCGTGCGCCCAGATCGGCGAGGAGGTCCACCTGTCCGGAGGGGTCGGGATCGGCGGCGTGCTCGAGCCGGCCCAGGCGGCGCCGGTCATCATCGAGGACGAGGTGATGATCGGCAGCCGGTGCATGGTCACCCAGGGAGCGCGGGTCGGTCGCGGCTCGGTGGTGGGGGAGGGAGTCATCTTGAACCCCTCCATCCCCGTCATCGACGCCGAAACGGGAGCGGAGTTGAGCCGCGGCCACGTCCCACCCTGGTGCGTGGCCGTCCAGGCCTCGCGTCGGCGAGAATTCCCCGGAGGTGAGTTCTTCCTCCCCTGCGTGCTGGTGATCAGGCGACTGACCGAGGGGGAGCGCCACGACAAGGCCAGACTCAACGACATCCTCCGTCATCATGGCGTCTCGACATGACCGAAGGAATGCCAGACGGTCTGTTCGGCCTGGCCACGGCGCTGGTGGCCGTCCCCTCGGTCAGCCATCACGAGGAGCAGATGGCCGATGCGGTCGAGGCGGCCCTCGACCTCTGCCCGTGGCTGACCGTTGACCGAGTCGGCAGCAACGTGGTGGCGCGGACCGATCTGGACCGCGGCAGCCGGGTGCTGTTGGCGGGCCACCTGGACACCGTCTCACCCGTGGCCGGCAACGAGGAGCCCCGCATCGTGGGGGACACCCTGTACGGGGTGGGAGCGGCCGACATGAAAGGCGGCCTGGCGGTCTTTCTCCATCTTGCCGGGGCCCTTCCCGAGCCGGCCGTCGACGTTACGTGGTGCTTCTACGTGTGCGAGGAGGTGGACCAACGCTTCAACGGGTTGCGCCATCTGTGGGAGTACCGACCGGAGCTGCTGGAGGCCGACGCGGCCATCCTCGGTGAGCCCACCGGCGGCGTGGTCGAGGCGGGCTGCCAGGGTACCCTGCGGGTCCGGATAGGCATGGAAGGGGCCAGGGCGCACACGGCCAGGCCGTACGCCGGGCGCAATGCCATCCACCGGCTGGCACCGGTCCTGGCCGCACTGGCCAGGTACGAGAGCCGGCGCACCCTGCTCGACGGCTGTGAATACGTCGAGCAGCTCCAGGCCGTCGAGGTCACCGGAGGGGTGGCCGGCAACGTGGTGCCCGACGAGGCATCGGTGGTCGTCAACCACCGATTCGCACCTGACCGCACGGTCGAGCAGGCCGAGGCCTCGGTCAGGGAGACACTGGGCCGGCACCTCGAACCCGGGGACAAGTGGGAGCTGGTCGCGTCTAGCGCCGGTGCCCCCCCGGCGCTCGACCACCCGTTGCTGGCCCGGCTGGTGGAGGCCACCGGGTCGCCCCCCCGGGCCAAACTGGGCTGGACCGATGCCGCCTCCCTGTGGGCGCATGGAATTCCCGCCGCCAATTTCGGGCCGGGTGACCCATCCCTGGCCCACACGCCGGGCGAGTACGTGACCGCCGGCGACCTGGCCCAGGCCGCCGGCGTGCTGGAGAGGCTGCTGCAGGCGGGCCGCTAGTGGTACGAGGCCGATCAGGACGACGATGGAGCTCCGCGTCCCGCGGGGCCGAGCGCGGCCGACGGAGGATACGCCCGCTGGTTGTCTGGTCGCCTGGTTGCCTGGTTGCCTGGTCGCCTGAGCGTCAGAGCCGACGGAGCACCGTGACCACCTTGCCGTAGATGGTCACGTCGGCCGGATCGAACTTCATGGGGGAGAGGTGCGGATTGGCCGGGGTCAGGACCACCTGCCCACCGCGGGTGGAGAAGCGCTTGACCGTGGCCTCCCCGTCCGGGATACCCGCCACCACGATGTCACCCTGTTCGGCCTGGGGTTGCTGGCGGACGACGACGAAGTCGCCGTCGACGATGCCGGCCTCGATCATCGAGTCACCCCGCACGGTGACCATGAACAGCGTCCCGGTCCCGGTGAAGTCCTCGGGGAGGGGATAGAGCTCCTCGATGTTCTCCTGGGCGAGGACCCCGGTGCCCGCGGCCACCTCGCCGACGAGGGGAACGTGGCGGATGGGGCGGGAGTCCATGATGACCTTCGAGGACGGGTCGTAGCACACCTCGATGGCCCGAGGCTTGGTCGGATCACGGCGCAGGTAGCCCTCGCGCTGGAGCACCGCCAGGTGGGCGTGCACCGTGGACGACGAGGTCAGTCCCACCGATTCGCCGATCTCGCGGACGGACGGCGGATAGCCGCGCTCGCGCACCGCTTCGGAGATGCAGTCCAGAATCTGCTTGCGCTTGACGCTCAAAACCTGGGCCATGGCTCTCCCGTTGCTGTTGGATGTCACACCCATCGGCGAACATCTGTTTGTATGAACGTACCGCCGGCCCGAGCCAAAAGCAAACACCCGTTCGAAGAATCCCTTGACACCGAACAGGTGTTCGTGATGAGATGCCTCCATGACGAACACAGGTTCGATGCGCCATCGGGGCCGCGGTCGGCGCCCGACAGCCCCATCCTGGTGGGTCCGGCCATGACGGCGCTCTGGCTGGGGCCCGAACCGGGCCGCGTCCCCTCGGTCCCGTCATCGGGTCGCGCCGGCCTGCGGGTGCTGGGAAGGGAAGGAAGCGCCCCGGCACGTGAGGACGAGGATCACACCGCGGCCGGCTGGTCGTCCCCACCGTTGACGCTGGTACCCGCTGGGCATCCGGCCCGGCCGGGGAGCCGTCGTGTGTCGCCTGCGGTCCGTCGCCGCCGCGCACTGCTGGCCGTCATGGGCCTGCTGCTCGTCGCACTTGCTCTTCCGCTGGGCGGAACCGGTGGCCGCTCCCACCCCACCGGTTCTGCCCTGGCGGGAACCACCGGCCCCGTCGGCTACACGGTGCAGCCCGGGGACTCCTTGTGGTCGATCGCCCAGCGGGTGGATCCGACGGCCGATCCCCGTCCGCTGGTGGCCAAGCTGGCCGTGCAGACCGGCTCGGAACACGTCGTACCGGGCGAGAGGATCGTGCTTCCCTGACTGAGGTGTCGGGATGCGGCGCACACGCTGCCCGACCCCCACCTCCGACGGAACGGCCCCGACCTCGGGGACTAGCCTCAAGCATGTGCGGTGTCCCTGGTGCCTGGCAGACGACGACCGGGTCGTCGACTCGAGGGTGGCGGAGGACGGCGCCGCCATCCGCCGACGGCGTGAGTGTGGCGGGTGCGGCCACCGGTACACCACGTTCGAGCGCATCGACGAGATCCCCTTGATGGTCATCAAGCGTTCCGGTGCCCGACAGCCCTTCGACCCCGGGAAATTGGTCGACGGGCTCCGGTCGGCCACCAAAAACCGTCCGGTGACCGAGGAGCAGCTCGAGATCGTGGCCCACCAGGTAGAGGACGAACTCCGCGAGGGCGGATCGGAGCCGACGTCCGAGCAGGTTGGCATCGCCGTGCTCGAACACCTCCGGGTCGTCGACGAGGTGGCGTATCTGCGGTTCGCCAGCGTCTACAAGGGGTTCGAGGGAGTGGACGACTTTCGGCGGGAGGTCGGACTCCTCACCAAGACGACGGCCCCGAAGCGACCGGAGGGGTAGCCGGTGGCCGAGCTCCTGGAGGGCGTCCCGGTGAGCGCCCTGGCCGTCTACGCCCATCCCGACGACCCTGACGTGTCGTGCGGGGGAACGCTGGCCGCCTGGGCCAAGGGCGGCTGTGAGGTGCGGGTCATCGTGTGCACCGACGGAGGCAAGGGCTCGACCGACCCCGCGGTCGGCGGTCGTGTCCTGGCCCGCAGAAGGGCGGCCGAGGCCGCCGAGGCCGGAGCCCTGGTCGGCGTGGCCGGTCAGGAGTTCCTCAACTACCCCGACGGGGAACTGGTCGACGACCCCGACTTCCGTGAGGCGTTGGTGGCGGCCGTGCGGCGCCACCGACCCGAAGTGG
>DASZJN010000065.1:0-1921 GCA_035948045.1 Acidimicrobiales bacterium
GGAGATCCCGCACGCCATGTAGACGGTGGGCTTCACCGTCTTGCCGGTCTGGCCGACCTGGTGCGAGTACGGCACCCAGCCGGCGTCCACGATGGCCCGGCTGGCCCCTGCCGCCCCGTGGAGCAGGGTGGCCAGCTCCTCGATGAGCGCGTAGTTGTCCTTCTCCCCGAGGCCACGCCCGCCGGAGACCACCACGTCGGCCTCATCCAGCTTGGGACCGGTGCGCTCTTCGACATGCCGGGCCACGATCTTGGCCGTGTTCGTGGCGCCGGTGTCGGGGGCCGGCGCGGCCACCACGGTGGCCGGCGCACCCCCGTTTGGCTCGGCGGCAAACGACTTGGCTCGAACCACATAGATTCCCGGGCCCTCACCGTCAAAACGGGCTGACAGCATCTGGCTGCCGCCAAAGATGGCGTGCTCGGTGACCAGGCCGCCGTCGCCGGCGGTGAGGTCGACCACGTTGGTCAGCACCGGACGGTCGAGCCTGACCGACAGACGGGCGGCGATGTCCCTTCCGTCGTAGGTGGCCGGGAACAGAATGGCATCGGGCCCGCCCCCCTGTGCCAGCGCGGTGGCGATGGCGGCAGCCACCGGTACGCCGGGGAGGGCGCCGGCCAGGTCTCCGACGTCATGAACGGTGGTCACGCCGTAGTCGCCGAGGGTGCCGGCCACCGATGCGGTGGCGTCACCCCAGGTGACCGCCTCCACCACGCCGGCCAGCGACCGAGCCCGGCTGATCAGTTCCAGCGATGTGGTGATGGGTGCTCCGTCGGCCACTTCGGCCAGGACCCAGATCTTGTCAACAGACATGTGTGCGCTCTCTCCTACCGGCCCCTAGAGGACCTTCAACTGCTCGAGGAAGGCGATGACCCGTTGATAGCCCTCGCCCTCGTCGGTGACGATCTCGCCGGCCGAGCGGGCCTCGGCGTCGGCAACCCTGGTGATCTCCTGGCGGGCACCGACGTTTCCCACCTGGGATGCGTCCAGTCCGAGGTCGGCGACAGACAGTGTCTCGACCGGCTTCGACTTGGCGGCCATGATCCCCTTGAACGACGGGTAGCGGGGCTCGACCACACCGGCGGTGACCGTCACCAACGCCGGCAACGGGCTCTCCACCTCGTCGTACCCGGCTTCTGTCTGACGCTCCACCTTGACCGAATCGCCGGTGATCTCCACCTTCTTGGCGAAAGTCACCGAGGGAAGGCCGAGCAACTCGGCGACCTGCACCGGCGTGGTCCCGGTGTAGCCGTCCGTTGACTCGGTGGCAGCCAGCACCAGATCGGGCTCGGCCCGCTTGATGGCCGCGGCCAGCACCTTGGCCGTCCCGAGAGCATCGGTTCCGGCCAACGCGTCATCGCTGATCAGAATGGCCTTGGCCGCACCCATCGCCAGTGCGGTGCGCAGGCCTGAGGTCTCCCCGTTGGGAGCCATCGACACCAGGGTGACCTCGCCCCCGCCGGCGGCGTCGGCCAACTGCAGGGCCATCTCGACCCCGTAGGAATCGGAGTCGTCGAGGATGAGTTTTCCCTCTCGGACCAGGTTGTTGGTCCCCGGATCCAGTGCCGGCGGAGCGGCCGGATCGGGGATCTGCTTTACACACACGACGACGTTCATTGGCGTGCATTGTTGTTGAAATCTCCTTCTCCGACCAATCGGGCCGCGATCCCAGGTCAGAACCCCCGAACCCGAGGTCCGCTCAGCCGGGACCCAGGGTGGAACTGGCCAGGGCGACGTCGTCGGTGATGATGGTGTCGACGCCGGCATCCTGCGCGGCACGGACCTGGGTCTGCCCGTTCACCGTCCACGTGGCCACCGAGAGGCCGGCGGCGTGAGCCTGGGCGACCAGGGCCTCGGTGACCAGGTCGACGTGGGGATGGAGCGCGGTGCACCCATGGGAGAGGGCGGTGGCGACGGCGCGGGC
>DASZJN010000066.1:0-2853 GCA_035948045.1 Acidimicrobiales bacterium
CCGGTGCCTGGCTCTCGTCCTTCGGGGTGCGTCCGAACATGTCGTGTCCTCTCCGTTCTCCGGGTGCGTTTCCCTCCCGGCGAATGCCTTGGCTGCGGGCCCGCCGCTCGTCAACCCGGCACTCCTTCTGCCCGTTGTCCAACGCCCCTGGTGCTTGCGTCATTCCAACAGAGGCGGTGCGGGATCCGGCCCCGCTGGGCCTGGCGCCGCACCAGCGTCGGGTGGCCCGGTGGCCTGCCAGGCCAGCGCCAGCTCGTAGACCCTTCGACGGGGAACCCCGTGCCCGGCAGCGATGTCGTCGACCACTCCCCGGGTCCGCTCCCCCGCCGACAGCCGCCGGGCCAGCTCGGCGGTCAGGACATCGTCGCCGACGACGGGCTCCTCCTCCGGCGGTGCACCGGCGAGTACCACCGCCACCTCGCCCCGCACGGGCACGGCGGTGGCCCAGGCCGCGCCACCGGAGAGCGATCCCCTCCAGATCTCCTCGTGCAGCTTGGTCAGCTCGCGTGCGATCGACACGCGCCGGTCACCTCCGCACGCTGCGGCCAGATCCTTCAGGGTGCTGGCAACCCGGCCCGGCGCCTCGAACAGGACGGCGGTCCGGGTCTCCCCGGCCAGTGAGTCGAGGCGCTCCCGACGGTCCCGGCCCGAACGCGGCAGGAACCCCTCGAAGCAGAAGCGCTCGGTGGGTAGCCCGCTGGTCACCAGTGCGGCCAGGACCGCCGACGGTCCCGGCACCACGGTGACGGTGACGCCGGACCCGACGGCGGCGGCCACCAGTCGGGAGCCGGGATCGGAGATGCCGGGCATCCCGGCGTCACTGACGACGGAAACGACGCGTCCCTCGTCCACGGCCCGGAGGACCTGGTCGATGCGCTCGTCCTCGTTGTGCTCGTGGAGCGATCGCAGCGGCACACCGGTGACACCGGCATGGGCCAGCAGCTTGCGGGAGTGCCGGGTGTCCTCGCAGTAGATGACGTCGGATCCCTCGAGGGCGCGCACGGCCCGAGGCGAGAGGTCGCCCAGGTTGCCGATGGGGGTACCGACGAGCACCACGTACCCCAGGTCAGCGGCCCCCTCCTCCGGAGGTGGTTCCGATGAGACCCGGCGCTGCTCGTCGCCCGCTTCCGAGGGGTCCGGATCGAGGTCCGGCCCTCCCCAGAACTCGAGTTCCTCGAGGACGTCCGGGTCGGGCTCGGGGCCGGGCGGCGGGTCAACCGCGTCGCCTCCGACGGCAGCCGTCACCCCCGGAGCTCCAACTTGTCGCCCACTTTGAGCCCCCAGCGCTCGAACGCGCCGGCCTGGGCCTCGACCACCGAGCGCCCGCCCCGGCGGGGGACGCTGATCCGCCACGGTCGGAGCCTGGTCACCCCCACCACCACCATGTCCTTGTCGCAGATGGCCACGTCGACGGCGAACCGCATGCCGAAGGTGTGGACCGACCGGGTCCGGGGCAGCACCATGGCGCCCTCATAGGCGGACTGGCCCGTGAGGCCCCGGGTCCGCCCGGCCAGACCGGACGCCACATCGGCCGCGGCCAACACGTCCCCGTCCCGCAGCAGCCAGGTCACGGACCGACCCCCGGTGCTGGCCCGGGCGCCGGACCGACTACCATCTCCGCACTGTGTCGAAACGAACCAACAAGCGCAAGCTCCGGGCCAAGAAGAAGGCCAATCACGGCAAGAAGCCCAACTGCGGACGAGGCTGACCCTCTCGGGTCGGTTCTGCGCTGCGCCGCCCGCTCGTCGGTCGACACCTCGGCCGACCGAGCCGATCGGTTCTGCATCCCGCCGGGCCCTCGCCGACCAACCTGTTCCCGTCCGGGCGCGGGCCGGCATCGTCGCATCGAGGCAGACCTGGTGACCAATGGGTCCCTCACCGGGGGCGGCTCGGCACCCGCCAGGCAGCACCGAGGCGGTTGAGCACCTCCACCAAGGCGGTGGGGCGGTCGGTGATGATCCCGTCCACTCCGAGCCCGCACAGTCGCTCCATCTCCTCCTCCTCCTCGACGGTCCAGACGTGGACGGCCAGGCCCTGCTCGTGGGCCACCTCGACGAAGGGCAGGTCGACCAGCGTGACATCGCCGTAGCTGGCCGGCACCTGCAAGGCCACGTGACGCAGGGGTGCCGGCGTCTCACCGGCCCGCACCGATTGGAAGAAGCCGGCCACGGCCGCGGTCCCGGCCGACGTCGGGATCTCGGGGGCGAACGAGGAGAAGGCGTCGATGGCCGAGTCGACGAAGGAGGCGACGATGACGTCGTCGACCCGACGGAAGCGCCGGAGCATGGCCGCCAGCGCCTGCTCATAGGGGGCAACGACCGGCGCGGTCTGTTTGATGTCCAGGTTGAGCACCACCCCGGGATACTCCTCGAGCACCTCCTCCAGGAGGGCGATGCGAAACCGACGATCGTCGGGGGCACGGCCTCGGAACGGATAGCCGTCGGGCTCGAGGCCGGGCGTGACGTCCGCCCCTGGCGCCCACCAGTAGGCGTTGTCGAGCGTGCGCAGTGCGTCGAACGGCATGTCGGCGATGAGGCCGCTCCCGTTGGTGGTCCGGTCCACCGTCGCGTCGTGGCACACCACCAGCTGGCCGTCCGCGGTGGCGTGGACATCCAGCTCGATGCCGGTGGCCCCGGCGCCGACGGCGGCCCCGATGGCATGCAGCGTGGACGACGGGGCTTCCCAGGCCCCTCCCTGGTGGGCGTAGGCGAGGACCCGGCGATCCACCCACGCCGAGCGCTTGGGCGGATCGGAGGAGGGGGGCATGAGAAGAACGGTAGCCTCTGACCCGCCATGCTCGACCACGTGTTCGCCCAACTCGTCGGCTCGCACCGACACGCCTTCGAGGCCGCG